>NZ_JBVVQR010000009.1:0-5724 GCF_055811535.1 Mesorhizobium sp. WSM4816
CCAGCCAGCAGGTTGAATCTGATTTGCTCGCCTTCGGGAATCCCCTTTCGATTCAGCCTCAATTCATCCCGCTCTAGCCTGTGAGGCTAAGGCGCTTCCAAAGTTAAAACTATGTCCCCCTAGGAAACCAGGGCAAATCCCGGAAGGGAATTCATCAGGCCGGATCGAATGACGTGGCTTTCGAGAACCCGGCGCGGAGTGGACATTTGAGTCCATGAGCACCGGAAGTCGAGAAAGCTGCGTCAGTCGGCCGGCCTCATGAATTCTTCTCCGGGATTTCAGGCGCAGACGCGGTTGCGGCCTTGCCTCTTGGCCTCATACAGTTGACGGTCGGCGCGGCGATAGAACTCTTCGGCGGTTTCCTTGCGGTCCCAGATGGCAAGACCGACGCTGGTAGTGATCTTCAGCCGGACATTGCCGGACAGTATCGACATGTTGGCGATCGCCTTGCGGATGCGTTCGGCGAACCTGGACAGAAGTTCGGCGTCCATGTTGGGCGTGACCACCGCGAACTCCTCGCCACCCAGGCGCGCCACCACGTCGTGATAGCGTGTCATGTCCTTGAGACAACTGGCGACCGCCCGCAATACCTGGTCACCGACATCATGGCCGTGAGTGTCGTTGACCTGCTTGAAATGGTCGAGATCAAGGATCATCAGCCCGACCGGCTTGTCGATGCGACGGAATTCCTCGAGATATTCCTTCAGTGCATCGTCGAAATAACGCCGATTCTGCATGCCGGTCAGGCCGTCGGTCAGCGCCGCATGCTCCAGCGTTTCCGAACGGGCGCTGAGCGAAACCGTCATGGCGCGCAGCTTGCCTTCTTCCGTCGCCTGCTTGCGGATCAGCGGGTAGATGAAGAAAATGCCAAAGAACAGGGCAGTCGCCAAAAGGACGCCGGTCCCAAACAACAGCTTGTTGAGATAAGTGGTCTTCTCAATCGCGGCAGGGGTAGTGATCTCCGCCGCGAGCGCCTGCAGAAGCCCATAGGCGTGAAGCGTCACCAGGCCGGCGGCCAGGATCACGAAGATGAAGACGAAAAAGGCTGATTCCGCCTTGTGAAAACGCATCTGCTCC
Source organism: Mesorhizobium sp. WSM4816 (assembly GCF_055811535.1). Lineage (NCBI taxonomy): Bacteria > Pseudomonadati > Pseudomonadota > Alphaproteobacteria > Hyphomicrobiales > Phyllobacteriaceae > Mesorhizobium > Mesorhizobium sp. WSM4816. The sequence continues at coordinate 1,078 of NZ_JBVVQR010000009.1, forward strand.
CCGTTGCAAAACCCCAAAGACGTTATGGCATCGACGGCCTTACGGAGGGTTAATTGGGACAACTTCAACGGGAGGTCTTCCCTTAAAGTCAACTTTTCAGGTTGCACTCGAAAAGGTGTCCAAGATCGTGGATTCCACACGGTCACCAGGGCGCAATCTCAGCCATTCCGGACCCAACTGATGCCTGAACCAGGTCGCCTGGCGCTTGGCATACTGTCGCGTCGCGATCTTCGCGCGCTCGATCGCCTCAGGAAAACTCAGCTCGCCGGCCATTGCGGCCTGGAGTTCGCGAACGCCGATGGCTTTCATCGCCGGTAAGTCGGGATCGAGACCAAGATCGGTGATCTGCCTGACCTCGTCGAGGGCGCCCATCTCCAGCATGCGGTCGAACCGCGCCTCGATCCGCTCCACCAGTTCCGCTCGGTCCGGTTCGATCACAAGGAAGCGCGTGCTGGCCCTGTCGACCAGTGGACGGCCGCGCGCCGCCTGCCACTCCAGGATGGAACGGCCCGATGCATCGAGCACCTCCAGCGCCCGCACGATGCGCTGGCCGTCGGTCGGCTTCAGCATCATGCCGGCTGCGGAATCCTCGCGCAGCAGGATGCGGTGCAGCTTGGCTGCGCCCTGCTCCTGGAGTTCGTAGCGCCAGCGATCACGGATCGACTGCGGAATGTCGGGCATTTCCGAGATGCCTTCCGAAAGCGCCCGGAAATAAAGCCCGGTACCGCCGACGAAAATCACCGGCCGTTGGAAGAGCGCACCGCCGTCGATGAGCTTCATCACGTCGCGCAGCCAGGCGCCGGTGGAATAGGCGTTGGCGGGATGGACATGTCCGTAGAGGAAATGCGGGACGCGGGCGAGTTCGGCAGCAGTCGGCCGCGCCGTCAGCACGTCGAGCACCGAATAGACCTGCATCGAATCGGTGTTGACGATGACGCCGCCGTTGCGCTCGGCGAGGTCGAGCGCAAGGGCGGACTTGCCGCTGGCGGTCGGCCCGGCTATCAGGATCGCGTTCTTAACGCGGCCCTCGCCCGCCTGCCCGCCGGAATTTTTTATGCCGCTGATCGCCACGCTTGTATCCCATCCCGCCGGCCGCGCATTGTCGCCGGCGCTTGCGAATATGGCGTCACGGTCGGCCGGCGCAAGCACTGTTCGCTGGCTGGCCGAAGGCATAGCCTGCGAATTCTCTCTGCCCGAGACGGCCGAAGCCGCTGAAACGACCGCCAGCCTGCGCGCCGTGCTTGCACCCGAACCGGTTGACGTGATCGTTCAGCGGCCCGAGGCAAGGCGGAAGAAAATCCTTATCGCCGATATGGATTCGACCGTTATCGACCAGGAGTGCATCGACGAGCTCGCCGACGAGATCGGCGTCAAGGATTACGTCGCCGCCATCACGGCGCGATCGATGAATGGCGAGATCGCTTTCGAGCCGGCCTTGCGCGAGCGGGTTGCGCTGCTGAAAGGTCTCGACACTGCCGTGGTCGACCGCATCATCGCCAATCGCCTGACGCTGGCTTCCGGTGGCCGCGCGCTTGTCCAGACCATGCGGGCCAACGGCGCTTGGACTGCACTCGTGTCGGGTGGCTTCAACGTCTTCACCTCACGCATCGCCGCCATGCTCGGCTTTCAGGAGAATCGCGCCAACCGCCTGATCGAGCAGGATGGCCGCTTCACCGGGCTGGTCGCCGAGCCGATCCTGGGGCGCGCCGCCAAGGCCGATGCGCTGCTCGAGATTTCGGCGCGCCTCGGGCTGACGACCGCCGACGCCATTGCTGTCGGCGATGGCGCCAACGACCTCGACATGATCCGCCTTGCCGGCACCGGTGTGGCGCTTCATGCCAAGCATGTCGTGGCGGCGGAGGCAAAATTCCGCATCGACCATGGCGACCTCACCGCGCTTCTCTATCTGCAGGGCTACCGGCGGGAGGAATTTGCAGAGTGACGCCAATCCGCACCGAGCGCCTGATCCTGCGCAACTGGGAGGATCGCGACCGCGACCTCTTCCACCGCATCAACTCCGACGAGCGCGTCATGGAGTTCTTTCCGTTTCGCCGCGACCGCGCGCAGGCCGACGCCAAGATGGACGAGTTCCGCGCCTGGATTGCCGAGGATGGCTACGGTTTCGCTGCCGCCGAGATAGTTGAAACGCGCCAATGCATCGGCTTTGTCGGCCTCCTCGACACCGATGATTTGCCGTTCCTGCCGGCCGGCACCGTCGAGATCGGCTGGCGGCTGGCGCCCGAATTCTGGGGCCATGGCTATGTCACCGAGGCAGCCGAAGCCTGGCTCGCTATGGCTTCGAAACGCTTGGCCTCGAGGAAATCGTTTCTTTCGCCGTCAGGGATAACAGCCGGTCCACTGCCGTCATGGAACGCCTGGGCATGACCGCCGACCCGACCAGCGATTTCGACCACCCCGGCATTCCGGACAGCCACGCCAGGCTCAAGCGGCATGTGTTCTACAGGCTGACAGCCAAGGATTGGCAGAAAAACCGACGCTGATCAGTGCCGACCCTGATCAGCGCCGACCCTGATCAGGGCTTGTCAAACGGAAGCTCGTCGCCAGGTTGCGGCGGTTTGACGCCGACGCGATCGAGCACTTTCGCGAAATCATCGCCCATGCATCACCAGCCCGTCGACGCAGGAAATCGGCCGCTGTCTCCACGGCTCCAACCTTTTGCGCCACCGCCGACGCGATCCACTGGTTCAGCGACACACCATCAGCACGCGCCTCCGGGACTCAGTCCATCCGGATCGTCACAAACCGCAATTCGCCGCTCTTCGACGCCAGCATCAGCAGCGCATTCTTGCGTCCCTGCTCCTTCAGCGCAGCAATCCGGTCCATGACATCCTTGGGCGTGGCGACCGATTCCTGCGCGATCTCGGTGATCACCTCGCCGGCCTGGATGCCGCGTTCGGCAGCGGCCGAATCCTTGGCGACTTCAGTGATAACGACGCCGGAGACTTCGGCGGCAATGCCGAATTTCGTCCGCGTCTCGTCGTTGAGGTCGCCAACGGTCATGCCGAGCACGGACGCCGTCGGGACGGCAGGCGCCTCGTCGCCAGTGTCCTTGTCGGTATTGCCGTTCTCGCCGCTGGCAAGCTTTTCGCCATCTTCGAGCCGGCCAAGCGTCACCTTCACGGTCTGCTCGACGCCCTTGCGCACGATGACCACGTCGACAGCCTTGCCGACCGTGCTCTCGGCGACGACGCGCGGCAGGTCGCGCATTTCATTGACGTCCCTGCCGTCGAACTTGATGATGACGTCGCCCGCCAGGATAGTGCCGTTGTCGACAGGCCCGCCCTTGATGACGCCGGCGACCAGTGCGCCCTTGGCGGTCGCCATGCCGAGGCTCTCGGCAATGTCGTCCGTCACCGGCTGGATGCGCACACCGAGCCAGCCGCGCCGCGTCTCGCCGAACTGGCGGAGCTGGTCGACGACGCCCAACGCCAGCTGCGAGGGAATGGAAAAGCCGATGCCGATCGAGCCGCCGGACGGCGAGATGATCGCCGTGTTGATGCCGATCACCTCGCCGGCGCTGTTGAACAGCGGCCCGCCGGAATTGCCGCGGTTGATCGCGGCATCGGTCTGGATGAAATCGTCATAGGGGCCGGAATTGATGTCGCGGTTGCGGGCCGAGACGATGCCGACCGTCACGGTGCCGCCGAGGCCGAACGGATTGCCGATCGCCATCACCCAGTCACCGACGCGCATCTTGCTGGAATCGCCGAATCTCACCGCCGTCAGCTTGTGCCCTTTCGGATCGACCTTCAGCACCGCCACGTCGGTCTTGGTGTCGGTGCCGACCAGCGTCGCCTTCAGCGTCACGCCGTCGGAGAAATTCACCTCGATGTCGTCGGCATCGGCGATCACGTGGTTATTCGTCACCACGATGCCTTGCTCGGCGTCGACCACGAAGCCTGAGCCCAGCGACTGCACCTTTTGCGAGGGATTGCCCTGTTCGCCGGGACGGTTCTTGAAGAAATCGTCGAAGAAGTCCTGGAAGGGCGAGCCCTCTGGAAGCTGCGGCATCGGCACCGCGCCCGGGCCCTCCGTGCCCTTCACCCTCTGCGAGGTCGATATATTGACCACGGCGCCGAGCAGGCCCTGCGCCAGATCGGCGACCGAAGCCGGGCCGTCGTCAGCGGCCGCGGGCATCACCAGCGACGGGACGGTAGCGGCGCCGATAAGAAGTGCTGCAGCACCCGCGGTCAACGTCCGCCTCGCCGCGCGCAAAAAGCTGTTGGATGTCATCGAGAAGTCTCCCGGTGTCTCTGAGAAGAAAGGCGCTCGCCGAAAACGCTGCGTCGAGCCATGTTGGCAAGAAATACGGCACGTTTGCGGCTATGGCTATCGGCGGAGGATAAATCCTCCGTTATCCCGAAATCATCGTCATCCACCCCGCACCAGCCAGACCAGGCCGACACCAACGGCGATTGCAATCAGCCCGGCGACCCGCAGCGTATTTTCCGGCATCGACAGAACGCCGGCAAGTTTCTTGGCGAGGCCGGGAAAGCCGCCATAGACCAGGCCCTCGACACTACAGCGCCGGGGGGGGGGGGGGGGGGGGTAGTTGGGGGGGGGGGGGGGGGTTTGGGGGGGGGGGGGGGGAAAAAAAAATTAGGGTTTTTTGGGGGGTGGGGGGGG
>NZ_JBVVQR010000009.1:5734-9779 GCF_055811535.1 Mesorhizobium sp. WSM4816
CCCCCGCTGCTTTTTTCCCGCCATCCACACACCGCCGCAATTTTTGTGGGCGTGGCGGTCAACGCCCCAATACACCCGCCCCCCCACACTCCCCCGCCGCGCGTCTTTTTGCCCGCCCAAGACGCTGTAGCACTTTGATTTGGCGCATGATCCTTTCCGAAAATCGATTCCGATTTTCGGGGTCATGCGCGAGAACCAGGCCTATTGCCGCCAGAAAGTCCTGCACCGGCCGTTACTGACCGGTGCCTGGCTGCGCTGTCGGTGCAGCGGGTGCACGGGGCACAGCTGCTGGCCCAGGCGCTGCCGGTACAGCCGGCGTGTCCGCGCCGGCGGGATTGCGGAAGAAACGGAAGAAGTCCGAATTCGGCGACAGCACCATCGTCGTCCCGGTACTGTTCAGCGCCGTGCCGTAGGCATTCATCGACCGGTAAAAGTCGAAGAAGGCTGGATCGCGCTGGTAGGCGTTCGCGAAGGTGGCGCTGCGTTGAGCTTCACCTTCACCGCGCAGGATTTCAGACTCTCTCCGTGCCTCGGCGACGATCTCCACCACTTCGCGGTCGGCACGCGCCCTGATGCGCTGCGCCGCCTCGTTGCCGCGCGCCCGCAGCCGCTCGGCTTCGGCCAGACGCTCAGCCTTCATGCGGTCATATGTCTGTTGCGAGACTTCCGCCGTCAAATCGGTCCGGCGAATGCGGACATCCTCGATCTGCAGGCCGAGCGACGTGGCGTCGGGCCTCAGCTGATCGCGCACTTCGCGCATCATCACGGCTCGCTCTTCCGAGAGCGCCGCCTCGAAGTCGCGCAGACCGTAGACACGGCGCAAGGCGGCGTCGAGACGCGTCCTCAAGCGTGCCTCGGCCAGCTCGATCTGGCCGGACACCGCGGAGCGAAACACGCGCGGATCCGAGATCCGATAGGCGATGAAGGCGTCGACCTCATAAAACTTGCCGCCCGAAACCTGGACGCGGATGTTGTCGAGGTCGAAGCGCAGCACCCTGTTTTCGATCAACTGCACGCTATCGGCATCGAAGAAGGCGAACGGCGCCTTGAAATAGATGCCCGGCTGGCTCTTGACGTCGACGATCTCGCCGAACCTGAGCACCAGTGCCTGCTGGCGCGCATTGACAACGAAGACCGACGAATAGAGCAGGAACAGGACGACCGCGGCGATGACGGCGATGATGGGAAGACGGTTGGCCATCACTGGTTTCCTCCCAGCACCGGCGCCGGCGCCGGCGCCTTCTGCTGCAATGCCGGCAGCGGCAGATAGGGAACGACCCCTGGTCCGCTGCCTTGCTCGATAATGACCTTGCTGGAATCCTTCAGAACCCTCTCCATCGTTTCCAGATAAAGCCGCTGGCGCGTCACATCCGGCGCCTTGGCGTATTCGTCATAGACCGAGATGAAGCGCTGCGCCTCGCCTTCGGCCTCCTGCACGACCCGGTTCTTGTAGCCGGCCGCCTCCTCGCGGATCTGTGCGGCCTCGCCGCGCGCCTGGCCGAGCTTCTGGTTGGAATACTGGTTGGCCTGCTCGACGAACTTGTCCTCGTCCTGTTCGGCGCGCTGCACCTCGTCAAAGGCGTCGGCCACTTCGCGCGGCGGTGCGGCATCCTCGATCGAAATCGCGTTGACGTTCAGGCCGGCCTTGTAGCCGTCCAGCGTCGTCTGGATGATTTCGCGCACGGACGCTGCAATGCCCTCGCGATCGTCGCGGAAGATGTCCTGCGCCGGCCGCCGACCAACCGCTTCGCGCATGGCGCTTTCGGCGACCTGGCGCAGCATGCCGTCGGGATCGGACACGTCGAACAGATAGGCCCTCGGATCGGAGACCTGATAGGCCACCGAGAACTGGACGTTGACGATGTTCTGGTCGCCCGAAAGCATCAGCCCTGAACCGTTGCCGGAGGCCGTGCCGCCGCCGATGTTGACGAGTTGTTCGGCAATGACGGCCGTCTCGACCGTCTCGATGGGCCACCAATGGAAATGCAGGCCGGGCTGGGAGAACTCTGCCTTTGGCACGCCGAATCTGAGTTCGACCGCAACCTCGTCGGGCTGCACGGTATAGACCGCCTTGAACGCCCACAGCGCTAAAAGCGCCGCCGCGATCAATCCGAAAACGGCTGGGCTGGCGCCAGCGCCACCCGGCAAAGCACGCCGCAACCTGTCCTGGCCGCGCCGGATGATGTCTTCGAGATCGGGAGGCGAGCCCTGCGGACCGCTAGGCCCCTTTGGTCCCTGCCCCCAGGGTCCTGGATTGTTGCCGCCGCCCCATGGGCCGCCGCCTCCGCCGCTTTTGTCATTCCAGGGCATAAATGTCCTTTCGCTCCCTCATGCGCCGGCCTGACGACGCAAAATCCGGTGTTGTTCTTCTATAGGGATGCGACGGCGCGCTTTCAACGCGATCGGTCGTCGTCACCGCCCGTTTTGGACCGTCGCGACCCTTTACCGTCTCTCAATGCACGTCGCGGCGTCGCTCGTAAACCGAATAGCGTGTCGCATGACTATCCTTTTCACCGGCCGGAACGTCCTGCGAGCGGCCGATGCGCCACAAATCCGGGTCGATCGGCGGGAAATGCGCGTCGCCGTCGACCGCGGCAAGGACATGGGTGACATGCAGGCGGTCGGCCAGCGGCAGCGCCTGGGCATAGATCTCGCCGCCGCCGATGACGCAGATTTCGTCGGCGCCGGCCATGCAGCGCCCGCGCACCTTGGCCAGGCGGATCGCCTCGTCGAGCGAATGCGCGGTTTCGACGCCCTCGGCCCGCCAGGCCGTGTCGCGGGTCACCACGATATTGAGCCTGCCAGGCAGAGGCCTGCCGATGCCTTCATAGGTCTTGCGACCCATGATGACAGGTTTGCCCATCGTGTCGGCCTTGAATCGCTTGAGATCGCTGGAAAGCCGCCACGGCAAACCGCCATCGCGCCCGATCACACCGTTTTCGGCGATGGCGACATAGATCGCGACGTCCATCAGCCGCCGCTCCCGCCATCGCCCGAAGGTGCCAGCAGCAATATGTCGATGTCGTGCTCAGGGTAGAAATTCTCTGCCGTCATCTCGAAACGCGTCGGCCCGACTTTCCTGACGTTTTCGCCACAGAACGAGACCAGGTTCTTCGGATCGCCCTTGTCGACGGTCAGCTTGAACTTGCCGATCGAGCCCGTCGCCCAGTTGCCGCCAGTGGTCAGGACATAGGCGATGCGGTTTTCGAAATATCTCAGAGTGCCGTCGGGATTGCGCTTCGCCGCCTTGCGAATCGCATTCTCGAACATGCCGTCCATGCAGTAACGGGTCTTGTAGGCGGCGTATTGGCCCTGGAACTGGCCGTCATAGAAGAAGCTGACCGAGGAGGTGCCGCCGACGCTGGGCTTGTAGCGATGGGCGACGCGAACTGCCTTGTTGGCTGGAAAGGTCGAGCGCCACCAATAGGTCGAGCGCAATTGCCAGAACGGCACATAGACGGTTTTCATGCCCGAACCGTCGTCGGCGGTGTCCTCGATGATGAGGCCGCGGTCGACCCAGTCGTCGGCAACCGCTTGCGGCAGCTTCGCCAATGCCGCCCTGGCGGCATCGCCGAACGGGTAGAACGGCACGTTCTGCGACTCGAGATCGGCACTGATGTCGATGCCGAGCGCAAATGCCTTCTGCTCGAGCTGCGGCTTTGCCGCCACGCCGTCGATCGTCACCTCGAAGCCGAGGAAATTGTCGCTCTGGCCGTCGGGAATTGCCGGCATCTCGTTCGGATCGCCTTCGATGTCAGGCATCGGAAAGGCGACGATCGCGTCGACATCCTTGTCGGTGATGTTGCGGAAGACATAGTCGACCGTCACCTTTTCCGGTGAGATGTAGAGGTCCTCGCTCTCCATGGCCACCGCGTCGCTGCGCGACAGGATCAGGCCGCCCGTCCCCAATTCGGCGATCGAATCATTGGCGAACACGGGCGTGGCCGAAAGCGCCAGCGCGGCGGTCAGGACATAACGGAACATGGAAGCTCCCTGGGCGAGATGCCGCTATGACTCTATCGCATCGGCCCGAAAATCGGAATCG
>NZ_JBVVQR010000009.1:9879-118220 GCF_055811535.1 Mesorhizobium sp. WSM4816
ATTTTCGGAAAGCACGATGCGACGATTAAAGCTGCTAGAGCGTACTTTGCGCGTCCAAGTGGACGCGCGTCGCTCTATCGCATCGGCGCGAAAATCGGAATCGATTTTCGGAAAGCACGATGCGACGATTAAAGCTGCTAGAGCGTACTTTGCGCGTCCAAGTGGACGCGCGTCGCTCTAGACGTTTCAATGTGGAGTTTCAAAGCCCTTCCGCGCTTGCCCACATGCCATGCCGACCTGCCGGGCCAGTCTGGACAGCGACGTTCCGATCGGGCAGGAGATCGCCCATGCGCAAGCTTCTCGTCATCGGCATCGGCGCCGGCAATCCCGACCACATGACCGTGCAGGCGGTCGACGGCTTGAACCGCGCCGACGTGCTGTTCATTCCCGACAAGGGCGCAAAAAAGAACGATCTCGCAGAACTGCGCCGCCAGATCTGCGATCGATTCGTCACCAATCCAGACTCGCGCCGGGTCGAATTCGACGTGCCGGTGCGGGCGGAGCCAGCGCCCTCCTATCGCTCGGCCGTCGATGACTGGCACGAGGCGATCGCCGCGATCTATGAAAGCCTGATCCGCGACGAGCTTTCGCAAGATGGCTGCGGTGCGTTCCTGATCTGGGGCGATCCCTCGCTCTACGACAGCGCGCTACGCATCCTGGAGCGGGTGCACATGAGCGGCAATGTCGCGTTCGAGCTCGAGGTGATCCCCGGCATCACTGCCGTCCAGGCGCTCGCCGCCAGCCACAAGATGGCGCTGAACCGCATCGGCGATGCGGTTCAGATCACCACCGGCCGCCGGCTCACCGAGGAAGGTTTGCCCGACAATGCCGGCAGCACCGTCGTCATGCTGGACGGCAAATGCGCCTTCAACACGCTGGACGACAACGACCTCCTTATCCACTGGGGCGCTTATCTCGGCACGCCCGACGAGATCCTCATTTCCGGCCGCCTTGGCGACGTCGGCGACGAGATCGTCAGGACCCGCGACGAGGCGCGTCGGAAAAAAGGCTGGATCATGGACACTTATCTGCTGCGCAAGCCCGGCGAGCCGGAGGAGTAGGCTCCGCCGATACAGGTTCCACCAACCTCACCCGGCGAGGAGTAGGCTCCGCCGATACAGGTTCCACCGCCTCACCCGGCATCGATCTCCGCCTGTAAAGCTTCCAGATGCGCCGCCGCCGCGGAAGCCGCAGCCCGTTCGATGGCGCGAAAGCGGCTGACCACCGCAAGCCCCGCCGGCGTCAACTGGGCGCCGCCGCCCTTTTTGCCACCGGTCTGCGCCGCGACCAGCGGCTTGCCGAACACCCGGTTCATGTCCTCGACCAGATCCCATGCGTGTTTGTAGGACATTTCCATGCCGCGCGCCGCCGCCGAGATCGAGCCGAAAGCGGCGATCTGCTCCAGAAGCTCGATCTTGCCCGGCCCGATGCGCCCTTCTGGATCGAGGTTTATCCGCAAGCTCAGCGACGGCATTCTCTCCTCCACAGTCCCGCCATCCATCCTAGAAGCTCTCCGGCGCTACCGCTATTCCAAAATGATATAGCGACGATCATCCGCGGGTCATCCATCCGCCTCGACTGGCAGGCCGGCGCTCAGGTTCGCCGGGTCGAAGCTAACCGTCTTGACCACCGCGAAGACCTCTCGACCAAGCCGGAGTTTCAGCGCCTGTCGCGATTGCTCGGTGATCCGGGCAAGCACGGTTGCGCCATGGCAGTCGATGCCGATCTCGACTGCGGGACCCTCGCCCGGCGCCATCGTCACGATCATGCCCTGCAAGATGTTGAGCGCGCTGAGACCCGTCGGCTGTTCGGTGGCGATCATCACATCGCGGGCACGGATGCGAATGCGCATCGGCGCACCGACCGGCACCGCCAGAAGCGGCACGCAGATCTCGCCCGCCACCGAGCCGAGCACGGTCATGCCAAAGACATTGTCGTGGCGCAGCACCGCGGTATCCAGCACGGCGCCGCCCTCGCCGCGCTCCTCCGCCGGCAACAGGTCGAGCCGCTGCATGATCGCCCCGGTCGGGCCGCAAGCAGCGACTTTGCCTTGCGCCAGCACAACGACGTTGCTTGCCAGCCGCGCGACCTCTGAAATCGAATGGCTGACATAGACGATCGGGATTTTCGTCTCGTCGCGCAGCCGCTCGATATAAGGCAGGATTTCTGCCTTGCGGGCCTCGTCGAGCGAAGCCAGCGGCTCGTCCATCAGCAACAGTTTCGGGCTGGCGAGCAGCGCCCGGCCGATCGCCACGCGCTGTTTCTCGCCGCCGGAAAGCTTTGCCGGCCGCCGGTCCAGCAAAGCACCGATGCCGAGAAGGTCGACCACCGCATTGATGTTCGCATAGCGTTCGGCCGTCGGCGTGAACCAGCGGCCGTAGCGCAGATTGCTGGCCACGCTCATATGCGGAAACAGCCGCGCGTCCTGGAACACCATGCCGATGCGGCGCTTGTGCTTCGGCACGAACCGACCCGCATCCGTATCGACCAGCACGCGGCCGTCGGCCTCGATCCGCCCCTTGTCCGGCCGGATCAGGCCGGCAATCATGTTGATCAGCGTCGTCTTGCCGGAGCCCGAGGGCCCGAACAGCGCGGTCAGCCGCCCGGCGCTCTCGAAGCGGGCGTCGACCTCGAAGTCGCCAAGCCGATGGCTGATGTCGACCACAACCGTCATTCGATATCCATCCGCCTGCCGACGCGCCGCGCCAGCACCTCCGATGCGACAAGTGCTGCCATCGAGATGACGATCGAGATCAGCGTCAGCCTGAGCGCGCCGGCATCGCCGCCCGGCACTTGCGTGAACGTGTAGATCGCCGACGGCAGCGTCTGTGTCTGGTTGGGGATGTTGGAAACGAAAGTGATCGTTGCGCCGAATTCGCCCATCGCCTTGGCGAAAGACAGGATCGCGCCGGTAATCAGGCCGGGCAGGATCAGCGGCAGCGTGATCGTCCCGAATACCCACAACGGATTGGCGCCAAGCGTCCCGGCCGCCGCCTCGATTCTGCGGTCGACCGCCTCGATCGACAACCGGATCGCCCGCACCATCAGGGGAAAGCCCATGACAGCGCAGGCCAATGCGGCACCCGTCCAGCGAAAGGAGAAGACAATGCCGAAATGCTCGGCCAGAAACGCCCCGACCGGGCCGCGCCTGCCGAAGGAGAGCAGCAGCAGATAGCCGATAACCACCGGCGGCAGGATCAACGGCAGATGCACCAGCCCGTTGAGCAGCGTCTTGCCCCAGAATTGGCCACGGGCAAGCACAAGCGCGATCAATATGCCGGGCGGCAGGCTGGCGACCATCGCCACTGTCGCCACCTTGATCGACAGCCGGACCGCGTTCCATTCGTCGGGAGTGAGGTCCAGCAACCAATCCATCTTTTGGCGTGCCTCAGTTGCTCGGCGTGAGGACCGTAAAACCTTGCGCCTTGAAGAGGTCGCCTGCCTTGGCGGATTGCAGGCACTTTAGGAATGCCGACGCATGCTTGTCCTTCGAATTCGCGATCTGGGCAACCGGGTAGACGATCGGCGGGTGCGAATCCTGCGGGAAGGTGCCGATCACCTCGACGCCGGGCTCGGCATGCGCGTCGGTGGCGTAGACGATGCCGAGCGCTGCCTCACCTGTGGAGACCAGCTTGAGTGCGGCACGCACGTTCTCGCCCTGCGCCAACTTGTCTTCGACCGAGGACCAGACGCCGAGCGATTCAAGCGCCGCCTTGCCATATTTGCCGGCCGGCACCGCCTTGAAATCGCCCATCGCAAGCCTGCCGTCACCGATCAGCCCGGCAAGATCAAAACCCTTTTCGATCCTGGTTTCGACCGTCGAATCCTTCGGCGCCACCAGCACGATCTGGTTGCCGAGCAATTTCACCTCGGAACCCGGCTTGGTCAGCTTCTTGTCGGACAGATAGTTCATCCAGTCGCGATCGGCCGAGATGAAGACGTCGGCCGGCGCGCCGCCCTCGATCTGCTTGGCCAATGCGGAGCTTGCCGCATAGGAAATGGTCGCCGCCTCGCCGACATCGGCGGCGCAGGCGGTGTTCACTGCATCCAGTGCGTTCTTCATGCTTGCGGCGGCAAAGACGATCAGCCTGTCATCGGCATGGGCAACCGGCATGGCGGCGATCAATATCGCAAGACCGCCAATGGCGGCCGCCTTCAATCCGAAACCCTTGCGCACCAGCATGAAACTCTCCCGGGGCTTGAAATCCGATCGGCGCGACCCTGCCAGTCGATATATCCACCTGAATATAACAAGGGAAGTTTTTTTGCCAGACTTTGGCCCAATGGCCCGCCGACGGCATTGCATGGCACCGCCACCGCTCGCGGGCGGACGACACAGCACCGGCAAGCAATTTGAGACAAAGCAAGAAGCCCGATGTTGCGGCTCACACCGCGATGGGCGCCTTGATCGTCGCATCGGCGAGGTAGTTTTCCAGCCGGAAATCTTCGAAGTGGAAGGCAAAAAGGTCCTTCACCTCCGGATTGATCCATAGCGTCGGCAACGCCTTGGGCGTGCGCTGCAACTGTTCGCGCGCCTGCTCGAAATGGTTTGCATAAAGATGCGCATCGCCCAGCGTATGGACGAAATCGCCGGGCTTCAGCCCCGTCACCTGCGCCACCATCATGGTGAGCAGCGCATAGGAAGCAATGTTGAACGGCACGCCGAGGAAGATATCGGCGGAACGCTGGTAGAGCTGGCAGGAGAGCCTGCCTTCCGAGACATAGAACTGGAACAGGCAATGACAGGGCGGCAGCGCCATGGCTTCCACTTCGGCCGGGTTCCACGCCGAAACGATCAGCCGTCTGGAATTAGGATTCTTGCGTATCTCCCTCAAGAGATTGGCAATCTGGTCGATGGCGCCGCCATGGCCGTCCGGCCAGGAGCGCCATTGCTTGCCGTAGACCGGGCCGAGATCGCCATTCTCGTCGGCCCATTCGTCCCAGATCGAGACGCCGTGGTCGTTGAGATATTTGATATTGGTGTCGCCGGCCAGGAACCACAGAAGTTCATGCACGATCGACTTCAGGTGAAGCTTCTTGGTGGTGGTGACCGGGAAGCCGCGCGCGAGGTCGAAGCGCATCTGGTAGCCGAACACCGAGCGCGTTCCGGTGCCGGTGCGGTCACCGCGATCGGCGCCGTTTTCCAGCACGTGCTTCAACAGGTCGAGATATTGGCGCATCGGCGATTCGGGGGCTCGATTCGGGTTAGGCAATCATAACCGACTGGCTGCCGGCCGAATATGTCAAAACGGCACCAGAGTCGCTTTCTCTTACCGGTCGTTTGCGCCGCCCCTCATTGCCCTGCCGGGCATTTCTCCCCGTATAGTGACGGGGAGAAAGAGCTGCCCGCGTCAGCATCCGCAAATTGACATGCGATCCTCAGAGGCTGGCGAGCTTGCCCAGCTCCTTGGCGACCAGGTAATAAAAGGTCACCCGGCTCTTGGTGTTATCGGCCTCCATCGCCTTGCAGGTCTTTTCGATGGCCGCGTCCGTCTTGCTGCCGTCGTCGACGCCGAGCTTTTTGGCAACCCAGCTGGCCTTGACGCGACCGAGTTCGTCGGGATCCGTGCAGGAGACCAGCGAGGAATCACGATTCCTGAGCGCAATGCCCAAATGCTTCACGATCTTGGCGACCGCGTCGGCATCCGCCGCGGCGTCGTACTTCTTCACGTCTGCGAGATAATCGGCCATCGAATTTTCCCCTCGTCGGCGCCACGGGATCCAGTCGATGAGGGTTGTGGCGCGCTGCCGCAAAATGTGCGCTAGTCGGTAACTCCTCACCGCCGCAAAGCTTCGGTTGAGAGCGTTGACAAGTCAAGCCTTTGGCGATGCTGTTTGAGACAGCGGACAAAGCATCATTGAGGCCTTTCATTTTTCACGATCGGTCCCTATATCTGTATCGTCGGCTCGACCGACTATGGCGATAAACAGGCGATGAAATAAGCCGTTCGGACCCGGGGGCGGTACCCGGCGCCTCCACCAAAAACCGCTCTGCGAAGAGCGGCTTTTGCTGGGGGCGAAATAGGATCGACGAAGGTGTAAAGATCGTACTTTTGCCCGGCATTGTACCACCGTTATCGGGCTGAACTTATAGTTGCCAACGACAACTATGCGGAAGCACGTCTCGCCGCGTAAGCGGTGCGATAGCTTCAAATCAAGCCCTAGTGGTTCGCACTTCTAGGCGGGGTTCGGAGGTACCTGGCAACAGAAACCTCCACTTCTCGTGCTTCGATTCCAACTTTCCCTCCGATCCCCATCTCACCTCGATACTGTGACGGCAGCAGGCTTGCTGGCCGCGCCGGCGCGCCCAGACGTGAAAAAGGCCGGACTGACCCGGCTTTTTTCATTGCTCTCACTGGAAAGCATCTATTCTGCCGGCGCTTCGACAACCTGCCGTCCGCGGCCGAGCGTCACCTTGGCCAGCGTGAACGAGATCACCGCGCAAAGCATGATGCCGGCCACCATAGGCAGCGGCGTGCCGTCGAAGAACACCCCGGCGATGCCCATGGCGACCGCGCCGATGGCGAAGTGCAGGGTGCCCATCAATGCCGAGGCCGTGCCGGCGATCGCGCCATGCTCCTCCATGGCGAGCACCGAAGTCGCAGGGATCACCAGGCCGAGGAACCCGTAGCCGACGAACAGCAGCGCCGCCATGACGTCGAGCCGATCGACGCCGGACGCCATCACCGCGAACAGCACCACCATCGTCGTCGCATAGCCGGCCACCGCGACCCGCACCACCGGCCTCAGCCCGAACCTTTCGGACAGCGTTCCCGTCAATTGCGACATGCCGATGAAGGCGACCGCGTTGATCGAGAAGAACACGCTGTAGACCGACGGCGACAGCCCGTAATGTTCTATCAGGATGAAGGAGGAGCTCGACAGATAGACGAAGAAGCTCGCCAGCCCGAAGCCGCCGATGGCCGCCAGGCCAAGGAAGTTGCGGTCGCCGATCAGGAAGCGATAGGCCGACAGCGCGGTGCCGAACGAACTGCCTGCACGCGCCTCGACCGGCCGCGTCTCCTTCAGCGAGGTCGCCAGCAGGATGGTGGCGAGCACCGCCCCACCGGTCACCGTCCAGAACACGGCACGCCAGCCGAAATTCTCGATAATGACGCTGCCGGTCAGCGGCGCCAGGATCGGCGACACCGAAAACACCAGCATCAGGAGCGACATCAGCTTGGCAGCTTCGGTGCCGGTGTGCAGGTCACGCACGATGGCGCGCGGCACCGCCATGCCTGCACTGGCGCCGAGCCCTTGCAGGAAACGGAAGGCGATCAGCCATTCGACCGAGGGCGCCAGCGCCGAGCCGATGCCGCCGACCATGAACAGGGCGAGGCCGCCATAGAGCGGCAGCTTGCGCCCGACCATGTCGGAGATCGGTCCGACGACGATCTGGCCAAAACCCATGGACAGAAAGAAGATCAGCAAGCTCATCTGCACGGCTGCGGTGCTGGCCTGCAGATCTGCGCCGATCGAAGGCAGTGCGGGAAGATACATGTCGATGGCGAACGGACCGATGGCCGACAACAGGCCGAGCACAACCGCGATGCGGAGGAATTGGGGATTCATGATAGCGGGCTTCTTTCAATCTGGTTTGCCGACCGGCGTGTAATCCTGGGACGTCCCATCCCATGGAATTCCTGCAGGGGAATTCCTCTAAATCTAAGTCCATAAATTTAGACACTCTTGTCTAATTCGTCAATCACCTCTATATAGTTTTCATGAAGCACGACGTTTCTCCTGACAGCATCCCGCCACGCGGCCATGAGGCAAAGCGCGCCTCGATCATGGACGCTGCCGGCGAGGTGTTCTGCCGCGAAAGCTTCGCCGGCGCCAATATCGACATGATTGCCGCCGAGGCCGGTGTGTCGCGCCAGACGATCTACAATCACCATGGCGACAAGGAGAAACTCTTCGTCGCCATCGTCCGCGACCTCACCGAGCGCTGCAATGCCGGCATCTTCGCCACCATTTCAACCTTTCCCGACCAGCCGAAGGATCTCGAGGCCGATCTGATCGCCTTCGCCGTGCGCATGACCCGCAACTGTATCTGCAGCCGCGACGGAAAGTTCCTGCGCAAGCTGATCCAGACCGAGGGCGAGCGCTATCCCGAGCTGTTTGCCGAATGGCGCGAACTGGGACCGGGCAGGACATGGCCGGCGATCGCCGGCCGTTTCGCCCGCCTCGCCCATGCCGGTTTCCTCGACATCGAGGACCCCGATGTCGCGGCGCGCCAGTTCCAGGCCCTCGCCAATGCCGAATTGCAGACGACCTTCATGCTCGGCGGCACGCCGACCGATGATGAAGTGCTGCAATCCGCGACACATGGCGTGCGCACCTTCCTGCGCGCCTTCGCCAAGCGGCAGCCGGCGGCCGATGCGCAAAAGCACAGCGCGCTCGCTGGCGCCTGAGCGATAAAATCTGAGGCATGCCCTCTCGCATCTGTGCTGCCGGCATCTATATCCGGTTTACGCCGCGCTCAAGCTTGATTACAGCTATGCGGACGATTCAACGGAACCCGACAGCGACATGGCCGACGACCACATTCGCTACGACATTCTGGCCCAGGAGGCACTGCGCGGCGTCATGCGCAAGGTCCTGGCCGAAGTCGCGCGCACCGGCCTCCCCGGCAACCATCATTTCTTCATCACTTTCCTGACCGGCGCCCCCGGCGTGCGCGTGTCTTCCCGCTTGCGGGAGCGCTATCCCGAACAGATGACCATCGTCATCCAGTTCCAGTATTGGGACCTGAAGGTGACCGACACCGGCTTCGAGGTCGGGCTGTCTTTCTCCGACGTGCCGGAAAAGCTGGAAATCCCGTTCTCGGCCGTGCGCGGCTTTTACGACCCGTCCGTCAATTTCGAGCTCGAATTCGACGTGAAGACGGAAACCTCGGCAGAAGGGGAATTGACCGGCAAGCCCGCTTCCGAACCGCTGGCCGTCGTCGCCGAGAAAAAGCCCGAGAAGAAGAAGAACGCTGAGGCCGAAACGAAGCCGGCGGCAGCCGACGCCGCCGCCAAGGGCGCCGAAGTGGTGTCGCTCGACGCCTTCCGCAAGAAGTGATCCGACGGGCCGCGCGACATGGCCGACATCGTCAACCTCCGCCAGGCCCGCAAGCAGAAGGCACGAGCCGAGCAGGAGCGCCTGGCCGAACAGAACCGGGCGCTGCACGGCCGCTCCAAGGCCGACCGGGAGCGTGACCGTTCGATCGCCGACAAGGCAGAACGATTTGTCGCCGGCCATCGCCGCGAAACCTCGGGCGATGCGGATTGCCCTGAAGTCAGACCGAAAAATGCGGCAGGGTTTTCGGACAAGTCCGATGCCTGAAGTGAAATGAGTCAGGTCCGGTGAGCCCGGTCGAGAAACGCTCGGTGACCATTCGCGGCCATCGCACCAGCTATTCGCTCGAAAAGCCGTTTTTCGACGATCTCGTCGCCATCGCCGCCGCGCGCAAACTGACTCTCGCAGCCCTCGTCGCCGAAATCGACGAGGCCCGGCCGCGCGATGCCAACCTGTCCTCGGCGCTCAGGCTCTACGTCCTGGATTGGGCGAAGCGAGGGATGAAACCGGTCTAGCCCGGATGGTTAGCTAGGGGCTATCCGCCGCCCAGCGACTTCAGCAGATTGTCGATCGACGAAGGTTCAAGCGTGGGTTTTGGCGCGGGTCCTGATGGCGGCGGGTTGTCATTGGCCGGCGGCTGACGCGCCCGCTCGATCTTCTGCGCCTGTTCGGCGGCAGCCCTGCGCTCGGCGTCGAGCCTTGCCTTTTGTTCCGCAGCGATCCGCCTCGCCTCTTCCGCCCGCCTCGCCTCTTCCGCTTTCCGACGTCGCTGTTCCTCGGCCTTCGCCGCCTCGTCCGCCGCTTTTTGCGCCGCCCTGGCTCTCGCTTCGGCATCCGCCTTAGCCTTGGCCTCGGCTTCAGCCTTGGCTTTAACCTCCTCTTCAGCCTTCGCCTGCGCCTCGGCTTCGGCTTTAGCCTCGGCTTCAGCCCTCGCCTGCGCATCCGCCTTGGCCTTCGCCTCCGCATTGGCTTGAGCTCTTGCCTCGGCTTCGGCTTTCGCCCTGGCATCCGCCTCGGCTTTCAGCCGCGCCGCCTCCTGCTGCCTGCGCAATTCTTCGGCTGCCCTGTCGCGCTCGGCTTGCACGGCCGCGTAGTAACGCACCTCGCGCCGCAACCGCTGTTTTTCAAGCAGCGCCGCCTGCATCGCCTCGACCCGCTGCTGCTCCTTTTCCAGCGCGCGCTGGGTCAGGAACTGCGCCAGCGGCTCACTGTCGAATCGCCGCTTCGCGGCGCCGAACGGCCCGTCGACGCTGAAATTCACGGTCGGATCGGAGCCGACCAGCGCTTCGTCGCCCGGCCGATAAGTGATCGAACCAATGGCAGCGACCATGCTGGCCTTCAGGTCCGCCGCGATGTCGGCCGACAGCGTCGCCGCCGGATTTTCAAGATTGACCGGCGGCGCCCTCAGCGTGCCACCGGCGATTGTGAAGGCGATGTCGGCATCCCCAGCCGGAAAACTGCCATCCGCGGCGATCTGCGGCGCGAAGCCGGCGGTCTTGGCCGCGTCGATATCACGCCCAATGGCGTCAGCCTTGGCGATGACGGCGCCAAAGGCGTCGGGATTGACGCCGGCAATGGTCAAACCTTTCAGCGCCGCCGTGCCGGAACCGGACAGCGCCGCAACCATCGCATCGACCGATTTGCCACTGGTCGAGAGCGCCGCCGAGAAATCGCCGGTTCCGCTGATGCCAGTCTCGGGCAGCACTGTGGCCAGATCGGCGCCGGCAAGTTTCAGCTGGCCGGAGAAAAACCCGGTGCCGTCATTGTTCTTCAGCTCGAACAGTCCGGAAAGCGCGCCGCCGGCGAACTTTGCCTTGAGGTCGGAAACGCGGATGCCTTCGTGGTCGAGCTTCAGCGAAAGCGCCGCGTCATAGGCCGTGGCCAACGGGCCGGCGACCAGCGACGCCGTGGTCAACTCGAGTTCAGCGGTGAACGGCAGGATGGGTTTCTGGCTGAATGGGGCGGCCGGCCAAGCCTTGCCGGAGCCCAGAAAGGCCTGGTCGCCAAACAGTGCCACCGCCATCGGGTCGAGATCCAGATCATCGAGCGCCAGCGCGCCGGCAAGATGCGGCAGCCCGTCGGTGACGCCGACATTGAGATCACCGGAAACCGCAGCCTCGTTGATGGCGCCGCTGAGGCTGGACAGCACCAGACGGCCGTTGCCGAAGTCGGCGTCGGCCGCAAGCCAAGTCGACATGCCTGTCCCCAGGCCCGGCAGTCCGATGCCTGTCGTCATCAGCCACGGCTCGATGTCGGCGGCTTCCAGGCTGATCTTGCCCTTGGCGGTGGCGCCTTGTGGCGCGCTGGCGATCGTCCCGTCGAAACCGGCTTTGAAATCGTCGCCGGTCAGGTTGAAGCTCGTCGCCATGCCGCCGCCAAGCGTGCCTTTCGCCGAAACATCAGTGGTCGCCTCGCCAAGCATGCCGAGCGGCAGCGCCGGCAGGCCGTAAAGCGCCAGAAGCGCGGTGGCGTCGGTATTCCTGGCGTTGAGGGTCACCGACACCGGCGCCTCGAGAAGCCGATCGGCCAGTCCTTTGCCGGACAGCGATGCTGAAAACGCCGAGCCGCCTGCCCTGCCTTGCGCGCTGATCGCCAGTCCCGTCGTGCCGTCGCCATTGGCGGCGGCACTTGTCACCAGATCGATGCGCGCATTCTGCAACAGCTCGGGATAGGCGGCGACACGCCCCGCCAGCCCTTTCAGCACGGCATTGTCGGGATAGTGCTTCGCCGCGACATCGACCAACGGCTTGAGATCGACGGCGACCACCGAGGCATCGAGCTTGCCGGTCGGGCTCGCTGGGAAATCCTTGATCCGGCCGGTGGCGCTGATCGAGGCGCCGGCAAGTCCGCCGACCGAGAGCCGGTCGATTTCAAGCAGCCCGTCGCGCAGCCTGAGCGCCGTATCGACCGTATCGGCGGTCAGTCCGCCGGCGCTGACCGGCCCGGCCTTGATCTGGAAATCGAGGTCGCGGTCGGAAAATCGGTTGGCGCCCTTGTCGCTGATGAAGATCGAGGCGAAGGCGGCGAGCCCGTCGACGTCGAGCTCGCCGCCGTCGAGCCGCATCAGCACCGACGGCCTGGCGTCGTCGCCCTGGCTGGAATCGATGCGGCCGGAAAATTTCGCCTTGCCGAGAACGAGTTCGAGGTCGCTGAAGGCCTGGCGGTTCCCGGACAGGTCGACCCTGGCCTTGAAGCCGGCGGCCGGAAGCCGGCGGATCGCCTCGTCGACATCCTTCGACAGCCAAGCGGCGAAGCCGGAAGGCTGCCCCACGGCCAGAAGCAGCGAACCGCTGAAGCCGAACTGATCCTCGAGACTGAGCATGCCGTTTGCTTCCAGCCTGGCGCGGCCCGGGAGCGTCGCGCCCAGCGACTTCACCGACCAGCCGGCATCGGCCGGCTCGGCCGAAAGGCGCACGTCACGAACCGTCGTGTCGCCGGCCACCACCGCCGGCAGCTTCACCTCGACGGTGCCCGGTATGGTCGGCTTGGGCAGGGCGAGCAGCGCCTGCTCCAACGCCGCGACGCGCTCGGACAGCGTCAGTCCGGTCGCGGCGCCGACGGCTTCATCGAACTGCACCTGAGCGCCATCGGCCTCGATTGAAAAGCGAGGGTTCGGCCCAAGGTCGACGGCAGCCTTGCCGTCGGCGGTGTAGGGATTGTCGAGTGGCCCGGTCTCGAAGCGGAATTCGTCGACGCCAAGCTTCCGGTGGTCGAGCGAGAACTTGCCGTTCAGCCTGAACCCCGGTTCCGGCTTGCCGGCGTTGGCCTTCTCACCGTCGGTGTCGTCAAGCTGTGGCAAACGCTTGTCGGCGCCATTCCTGTCAGAGCTTGTGACCCTGAACTGGCCCGAATAGATCGCGGCCCCGTCGACAATGCCGGCATTGCCATCCGCTTCGATGACCAGCGGATAGGCGTCTGGGTCGGCCTTGAGCCTGAGCCGCAATTGTCCGTCGCCACTGGCCTTGCCGGTGGAGACGACGACCATGCTGCGCAGGCCGTCGAGCCGCAGCGAACCATCCATCCGCCAGGGTCCGGCCAGCGATCTGGCAGAGATTGTCGAATTGATCTCGGAAAGACGATGGCTGCGGCCGCCGGCGGCATGGCGCAGCGCGATCTCTCCGTCGGTCACCGTCAGCTTCTCGATCGAGATCTGGCTGGGATCGTAGGGCGAGGACGGGCGTATCGCCCAGTCGACCGTGCCGTCGGCGGCAATGTCGATCGTCGCCTTCGGCCGCACCAGCCGCATGTCGAAGATCAGCACCTCGCCGCTCAGGAAGGGCGCCAGTTCGGCATCCATCGAAAAGGTCTCGACGGTCATTGCCGGCCGGCCGCCGGGGCCGCCGGCGACAGTGACATTCGAGAAGGTCACCGAGGGAAACGGCAGCAATTTCGCCGTTGCATCGCCCTGAACGGTGACCTTGCGGCCCAGAATGGCGCTCGCCTCGCGCTCGAAATCGGCCCGGTAGCCCGTCCAGTCGATAAAATACGGCACCACCAGCGCCGCACACAGCACCAGCACGAAAAAGCCACCGAAGATCACGAACAAGCGTGCGAGCATCAACCCCCAAGCAGTTGATTGAAAATCAGCCGCACTCTACCCGCATCAGCGTGTCGATAAAGAGGCAAATCGATCGCCCCAAAAGCAAAAGACTTTAGTCGGCCGGCAGTATCTTCCCAGGGTTCATAATGTTCTGCGGATCGAGCGCCTGCTTGATCGTGCGCATGATGTCGACGCTGTGGCCGAGTTCATGGCGCAGGAAGCCGATCTTGCCTTGTCCGATGCCGTGCTCGCCGGTGCAGGTTCCATCCATGCCGATCGCCCGCATGTTCAGCCGCGCGACAAACTCCTCCGTCCGCTCGATTTCCTTCGGATCGTCCGCGTCCATCAGCACCAGCACGTGGAAATTGCCATCACCGGCATGGCCGACAATCGGCGCGATCAGCCCCATCTCGGCGATGTCGGCCTCGGTTTGCGTGACGCATTCGGCAAAGCGCGAGATCGGCACGCAGACGTCGGTCGACAGCCCCTTGGCGCCCGGCCGCAGCGTCAGCGACGACCAATAGGCGTCGTGCCTGGCCTTCCACAGCTTCGTCCGCTCCTCGGCGACGCTGGTCCACAGGAATGGTCCGCCGCCATAGTCTTCGGCGATCGTGCCGAAGGTTTCGGCCTGCTCGGCAACGCCGGCATCGCTGCCATGGAATTCGACGAACAGGCACGGGCTTTCGGGATAGTCAAGTTTCGAATAGCTCTTCATCGCCCGCATCTGCAGCGCATTGACCAGTTCGATGCGCGCCACCGGAATGCCCATCTGGATTGTCGCGATCACCGCGTTGCAGGCCGCCTCGACGCTTGGAAACGGACAGACGCCGCCGGAAATCGCCTGCGGAATGCCCTGCAGCTTAAGCGTCAGCTGGGTGATGATGCCGAGCGTGCCTTCGGAGCCGATCAGGAGCCGCGTCAGATCGTAGCCGGCCGAGCTCTTTTTTGCGCGCTTGCCGGTCGTCACCGTCTCGCCGTCGGCCATCACCGCCGTCAGCGACAATACATTCTCGCGCATCGTGCCGTAACGCACCGCATTGGTGCCCGACGCCCGCGTCGCCGCCATGCCGCCGAGCGATGCATTGGCGCCCGGATCGATCGGAAAGAACAGGCCGGTGTCGCGCAGGTGCCGGTTGAGATCCTCGCGCGTCACACCGGGCTCAACCGTGCAATCGAGATCCTGCGGGTTGACCGCTAGGATGCGGTTCATCCGCGACGTATCGACAGAAATGCCGCCGCCCGGCGCGTTGGTGTGGCCCTCCAGCGAGGAGCCGACGCCGAAGGCGATCACCGGCACGCGGTGCGCGGCGCAGGCCGACACGATCTCCTGCACTTCCGCCGTCGTCTCCGGAAATGCCACGCCATCCGGCGCTTGGGTCGGAATGTAGGTGGTGGTATGCGCGTGCTGGGCGCGGATCGCCTGGCCGGTCTGGAACCGCTCGCCGAGCCGCTGCTTGAGGATGCCGAGCACCGCGGCAATGCCTTCTTCGTTGCGCTCGACCGGATTGAGGTCGCTCAGAGCCATCTATTCCTCCGCGAATGGACCAGCGTCCACCCTTGTTATGGACTTATGGTTGCCTATTGCATCGGCCCGAAAATCGAAATCGATTTTCGGAAAGCACGATGCGAAGATTCAATGTGCTAGAGCGTACTTTGTGCGTCCAATTCGACGCACGTCGCTCTAGTCTCCCCGACCACGTCCTGTCCAACCAGAAGGAAGTTTTCGATGTCCACCGCCGCCCCCTTCGCCTCTGCTCCCATGGCGATCGAAAAAGACTGGATCGACTATAACGGCCATCTCAACATGGCCTATTACAACGTGCTGTTCGACCGCTGTTCCGACCAAGCGTTCGAAATGATGGGGATGGGGCCGGACTATGCGAAGCAGCGCCGGCTGACCATCTACACGGCGGAAGTCCATGTCTGCTATATCAGGGAGCTACATCTCGACCACAAGGTCGATGTCTCGTTCCAGCTGCTCGACCATGACGACAAGCGGCTGAGAGCCTACCAGGAAATCCGCCATGTCGACGGCTGGCTCGCTGCCACGTCAGAATCGTTGTCGCTGCATGTCGACATGTCCGGACCGAAGGTGGCGCCCTTCCCGGCCGATGTCCTGGCCAAGGTCGAAGTCATGCGCGCCGCCCATGCGGCGCTGCCGATGCCTGAGCGCGCCGGCCGTTCGATCGGCATCAAGGCGCGCCGCGTTTGAAGAGGTTTTTGCGGCGCTCGACTTAAGTCATTGTTTTTAATCATACTGTTGCCCCAAAGCCACTACGCCCTGGTAAGCAATTGGCACTAGCCCGCAAGATCGCTTGAACCGCGACCCGGCCGCCGTTAACCTTACCAAGGTTTTAACGTGAACAAGCCGGATTGAGGCGTTGAACGACTCAGCGCGGCGGTCGAAAACCGTCCCCATCGAGTTGCGATACGGGCGGCTGGGCGGAAGCGGTTCGGGGAACGTGCATGAAAACCGACATAAAGGTCGAGGCGGACAAGCTGGCGGCCGACCCACGCATCAGCGATTATGATTTCTGGCGCTCGCTGAAGAACCTCAACTACGAAATTTTTACCATCGCCAACAGCAACGAGCCGATCCCTTTCGCCATGATCCGCTGGCGCGCCATCCTGAAACAAGCGCGGATAAAGCGCGGCCACGCCTGATCGGTGCGGAAAGAAGTAGGCTCGTTGTTCGATTGCTTTTTCTGGGGCGTTTGCGCCGCCCCTCATCCGGCTGCCGCCACCTTCTCCCCGTATAGAGACGGGGAGAAGGGAGCTTGCCGCAGCCTTGTCGCTCTTCCTGCAACACTGGAGAATAGCGAATTCCCGTCGTGAAGGCGTCCTTCTCCCCGTCTCTATGCGGGGAGAAGTGCCCGGCAGGGCGATGAGGGGCGGCGCGACGGTTCCAGTCAAGATGATGGACTGACGAGCGACCACCTCAACCATCAGGGCGGCTGCTTCACCGCCGCCAGCGGCGAGCGCGCCACCACCGGCGACGACTGGATGATCGCGGTATTGGTCATCGCAAACGGAATGATGCGGTCGATCACCTGTTCGAGTGCGGCCACCGAGCCGACATGTGCCAGCGCGATGAAACAGTCCTCGCCGGTCACCCGGTCGCACTGGGCGATTTCCGGCAAGTCGCGGATGATCTCGGCCACCACAGCCAGTTGCCCGGGCACCGGCCTGATCCGCAGCCATGCCGACAGTTTCATGCCGAGCGCAGCCGGATTGATCCGCACCGTGTAGGCCTCGATCACACCGCTCTCCTGCAGCCGCTTGATGCGCTCGGCCACACTCGGCGCCGACAGGCCGACCGAACGCGCCAGTTCGGCCGTGCTGGTGCGCGCATCCTTTTCCAGCAGCCGCAGGATTTTCAGATCAGCCGCATCCAGGTCGGTATTTTCGTTTCGAAGGCGTTTCAGACGAAACTCCATGGTTTTGGGGAAGAGATTATCTATTCGGCCGACTATCAGCCATATAAATCCAACAAACTGCCTGCGATAATGATCGCATGGATGATCCAGTGCAAGCCCCGGCTGCAATCCCTGCCCTCGCCGGGCCTGTCGTTGGCAAGCTGGCGACCTCGCTGCCGCCGCATGTCTGGTTCGGCGTCAGCGCCGTGTTCCATTATCTCGGGCCGGCTTTCGCCGTGCTGCTTTTCCCGCATGTCGGCGTGCTCGGCATGGCTTGGCTGCGCATCGTCACGGCCGCCCTCGTCTTCGCGCCGCTGATCCGGCCCTGGACGGTCTTCGCCCGCGCCGACCGGCCGACACGGCTGCTGCTTCTCGCCTTCGGCGCCTGCCTCGGCGTGATGAATTGCTCCTTTTACCTGGCACTCTATCGCTTGCCGATCTCGCTGGTCGCGGCGATCGAATTCGTCGGCACCATCGGCGTTGCGCTGATCGGCGTCAGAAGCCCGCGCAACCTCGCAGCGCTTGCCGTTGCCGTCACCGGCACCTTGCTGCTGATCGACGTCAAATGGTCAAGCGACCCGGTCGGGCTGTTCTGGGCCTTCCTCAACGGCGCGCTGTTCGTCGGCTACATCATGCTTGGCCATCGCGTTGCCCGCGCCGGCGCTGGCGACGGCATCGCCGGCCTGGGCGCTGCCATGGCGGTCGCCTGCCTCATCGTGCTGCCGATCGGCTTCACCGATGCGCTGCCGGCTTTCTCGGCGCCGCCACTGCTCATCGCCGCCATCGGCGTCGGCATCTGCTCCTCGGTCATCCCCTATATCTGCGACCAGCTTGCCATGTCGCGGCTGCCGCGATCGAGCTTCGCGCTGATGCTGTCGTTGCTGCCGGTCACCGCCACGCTGATCGGCGTCATTGTGCTCCGCCAGATACCCAGCCTTACCGATTGCATCGGCATCGCGCTGGTGGTGGCCGGCGTCGCTTTTCACAAACCGGCAAATGCCTGATCAGGCAAGCTTCTCCTTGAGAAAGGCGATCGTCCGGCCCCAGGCGAGGTCCGCCGCGTTCTTGTCGTAGCGAGCCGCCGACGTGTCAATGTTGAAAGCATGATTGGCGCCTTCATAGACATGGATCGTGTACTCGACTTCGGCTGCATCGAGCTCCTTCCTGAAGGCGTCGATACCGGCATTGATGCGGGTGTCGAGCCCGGCATAATGCAGCAGCAGCGCCGCCTTGATCTTCGGCACATCCTCGGCCTTCGGCTGCATGCCGTAATAGGCGACAGCGGCAGCCAGATCCGGCGCATTGGCAGCCAGTGTGTTCACCGTGGCGCCGCCCCAGCAGAAGCCGACCGCGCCGACCTTGCCGTTGCCATCCTCGCTGCCCCTAAGGAAAGCGACCGTTGCGACCGCATTGGCAGTGGTTTGCGCCGGATCGAGCTTGGAAAACTGCTCGCGCGCCTTGTCTTCGTCGGCCGGCGTGCCGCCGAGCGGCGACAGGAAATCCGGGGCCAGCGCAACGAAGCCTTCCAGCGCCACGCGCCGCGTCACATCGCGTATATGCGGGTTGAGCCCCCTGTTCTCATGCACGACGATGACGATGCCGAGCTTGCCGGACTGGCCGGCCGGCTTGACCAGATAGCCCTTCATCTCGCCACCGCTGCCGGGATAGCTGATGTCCTCGCCCGTCACGCGTGAATCGTCCTCGGCAACAATCGCCGCCCGGGCTGAATTCGCCGCCAGCAGCGGCGCGATTGCGGCGGCCGCCGCACCTGATCCGGCAAGCCTGGTCAATTGTTCCATGAAGCGCCGCCGGTCGAGCGTCAGATGCGTGTATTCGTCATAGGCGTCGATCATCGCCTGAGTAATGGCGGGTCTGTTGACGGCGGGGCTGGCAGGGCTCGGTTTTGTCATGGCGCTCTCCTCGGCTTCGGGAATATGTCCGCCGCGCAAGATAGGGTAGAAGCCCGCACGGTCCAGTCACGGATCGGTGAGGCGCTGCTGACGCGAGCGCAGGTCCGCCAGACCGGCGGCTGGTCCAGGATAACACCGTTCGACTGGTGCGCTGTCCCACTTTCTCCGACCCGCCGTGCCGGCGAGCAGGCCGGCGCTATTGGCTGGCGTGCCATAGGATTTGCAACTCCCCCGCCTGGACAGAGAACAAAACGGAGACACTTCTGGCCTTTCGCTGCCGAATCACTACATTCGGGGGAGATGTCCGGCTTTTCGGAAGATATGCCTTTTTTTGATGAACCGAACGCGCGGCCCGTGGCCCCGTCGGGCATTGCTGCGCGCGCCATGGCCGCCCGCAGCGGCCATGCCAATGCGCCCGATTATCTGAACGGGCTCAACCCCGAGCAGCGGCTGGCGGTGGAAACCACCGAGGGTCCGGTTCTGGTGCTGGCCGGCGCCGGCACCGGCAAGACGCGCGTGCTGACCACCCGCATCGCTCACATCCTCGCCACCGGCAAGGCCTTCCCGTCGCAGATCCTCGCCGTCACCTTCACCAACAAGGCGGCGCGCGAGATGAAGCAGCGCATCGGCCTGCTGATCGGCGAAGGCAATGTCGAAGGCATGCCGTGGCTCGGCACCTTCCACTCGATTGGAGTGAAGCTGCTGCGCCGCCACGCCGAACTTGCCGGGCTCAGATCCGACTTCACCATTCTCGACACCGACGACGTCGTGCGCCTGATCAAGCAGCTCATCCAGGCCGAAGGACTGGATGACAAACGCTGGCCGGCCAAGCAGTTCGCCCAGATGATCGACGGCTGGAAGAACAAGGGGCTTGGCCCCGCCGAGATTGCCGAGGGCGACGCCCGCGCCTTCGCCAACGGCAAGGGGCGTGAACTCTACAAGGCTTACCAGGAGCGGCTGAAGACGCTGAACGCCTGCGACTTCGGCGATCTCCTGTGCCACCCGATCCGTATCTTCCGGGCCAATCCGGACGTGCTGAAGGAATACCACAAGCGCTTCAAGTACATCCTCGTCGACGAGTACCAGGACACCAACACCGCCCAATACATGTGGCTGCGGCTGCTGGCCCAGCGGCCGGACGCCAAGCCGATCTCCCCCCTTGAGGGGGAGATGTCCGGCAGGACAGAGGGGGGTGCCTCGCGCCGACAGGCTGGAGGGACAGCGCCCCCCTCTGTCGCCTCCGGCGACATCTCCCCCTCTAGGGGGGAGATTGGGCGCTCTTCATCCGAAGGCCGAGCTAGGTCCACCATAAACATCTGCTGCGTCGGCGACGACGACCAGTCGATCTATGGCTGGCGCGGGGCCGAAGTCGACAACATCCTGCGCTTCGACAAGGATTTCCCCGGCGCCACGATCATCCGGCTGGAACGCAACTACCGCTCCACCGCGCACATCCTCGGCACCGCCTCCCACCTCATCGCCCACAATGAAAGCCGCTTCGGCAAGACGCTGTTCACCGAAAAGATCGCCGAGGACGACGAGAAGGTGCATGTCCATGCCGCCTGGGATTCCGAGGAAGAGGCCCGCGCCGTTGGCGAAACCATCGAGGCCTACCAGCGGCAGAAGCACAATCTCAACGACATGGCCATTCTTGTCCGCGCGTCCTTCCAGATGCGCGAGTTCGAGGACCGCTTCGTCACCCTCGGCCTCAACTATCGCGTCATCGGCGGCCCGCGCTTTTACGAGCGCCTCGAAATCCGCGATGCGCTGGCCTTCTTCCGCGTCGTCGCGCAAGGCGCAGACGACCTCGCCTTCGAGCGCATCGTCAACGTGCCGAAGCGCGGGCTGGGCGAAGCCACCATCCGCCAGATCCACGACACCGCCAGGGCGCTGCGCATCCCGATGCTGGAGGCTGCGGAAAAACTCGCTGAGAGCGACGAGCTGAAGCCAAAGCCGCGCGCAGCGCTGCGCGAAGTCGCCGCCAATTTCGAGCGCTGGCAGAAGGCGCTGGAGACCACGCCGCACACCGAGCTGGCCGAGACCATCCTGGAGGAGAGCGGCTACACCGACATGTGGAAGAACGACCGCTCGGTAGAAGCGCCCGGCCGGCTGGAAAACCTCAAGGAACTGATCCGCTCCATGGAGGAGTACGAATCGCTGCGCTCCTTCCTCGAACATGTCGCGCTGGTGATGGACGCCGAGCAGAACGCCGAGCTCGACGCCGTCAACATCATGACGCTGCATTCGGCCAAGGGCCTCGAATTCGAGACGGTTTTTCTGCCCGGCTGGGAGGAAGGACTGTTCCCGCATCAGCGCGCGCTCGACGAGGGCGGCCGCTCCGGGCTGGAGGAAGAGCGGCGGCTGGCCTATGTCGGGCTGACCCGCGCCAAGAAGAACCTGCATTTGTGGTTCGTCTCCAACCGCCGCATCCACGGCCTGTGGCAATCGACGATCCCGTCGCGCTTCCTCGATGAATTGCCGGAAGCCCATGTCGAGGTCGCCGAGAGCGGCAACTCCTATGGCGGCTACGGCAATGCCTATGGCGGTGGCTCCTTCGCCTCCGGACGGGGCGGCCAGGCGGCAGGACGGCAGAATCCTTACGGCGCTTCGCGCTTCGACAATGTCGGCGCAGAAAAATCCGGCGCCTTCTCCAGCACCTATGCAACGCCGGGCTGGCAGCGCGCGCAGCAGAACCGCACCGAGGCGACCGACCGCAACTGGGGCTCGCGCTCCGGCCACCAGGTCGAGCGCATCGGCTATGGCGAGACCGACAGTGGCTATGGCGCCGGCCGCACCTCGATCAAGGGCCGCACCATCGACGGCGAGCTGGTCGCCAAGTCCGTCGCCGACACGCCATCCCGCTTCAGCGTCGGCGATCGCGTCTTCCACCAGAAATTCGGCAACGGCAACATTTCTGCCATCGACGGCAACAAGCTGACCATCGACTTCGACAAGGCCGGCCAGAAACGCGTGCTGGACGGGTTTGTCACCGGGGTGTGAGTCTCCCCCTCACCGATACCGCGCCTGGTTCCATTTGTGGCCGAGCAACGACAGGATGATGATCAGCCCGTTGAAGAACTGGACATAGAAGCCGCTCAGGCCTGCCGCGACGACGCCGGTCTGGATGAAGGACACAGTGATGGCGCCGATGGCGCCGCCGACCACGGTACCGACGCCGCCCCAGGTCGGCGTGCCGCCAACGAACACCGATGCCAGCACCGGCAGCAAATAGCCGTCGCCAGCCGTCGGCCACCAGGTGAAGTTGATCATCACCGAGAAGGTGCCGGCGATCGCCGCCCCGATGCCGACGAAGACGAATACTTTCACCCGCACGCGCTTGACGTCGATGCCCATCTGCTGGGCGCTGTCGGGATTGTCGCCGACCACCTTCACCTGCGCGCCGAAACGATGCCTGTTGTAGAGCAGCGCCGACAGCACGACAAAGCCAATGACCCAGAAGATCTGCACCGGGATGCCGTAAAGCTGGCTGGAGAAGATCTTGTAGGCCCAGCTGTCGGCAAGGCTGGTCAGCGCCGTCGACCTGCCTTCGTTGATGATCTGGATCAGGCCGCGCAGCAGGAAATTCATGCCGAGCGTGGCGATCAGAGACGACAGCCCGCCATAGACGACCAGCGACCCGACCAGGAAGCCGAGCAACGTGCCCGTTGCAATGGCGGCGGCGATGCAGAGAAACGGGTCGTAGCCGGCTTGCACCACCAGCGCGAAGACCCATGAGGCAAAACCCATCGTCGCCGGAAACGACAGGTCGATCTCGCCGCAGGTGACGACGAAGACCAGCGGCACCACCACGAACAGCGCTACCGGCAGCGTGGTGAGCACGGAACTGTAGAGATACCAGGTGGTGAAGACGGTCGGGTTGGCGATCATGAACACCGTCATCATCACCACGAACACGGCAAGCGTGCCGAGTGCGGCGCGGTTGTCGAGGATGAAGCCGCGCATCCAGTGATTGGATGGGTGTCTCCACTCTTTCCGGGGATTGCCGGGACGGGAGATGCCTGCGGACGGCTCGTGCAGATCGGGCTCCATCGTCTTGCTCATCGTGCTCTCTGCTCCGGGTCGCCGGCGTCGTGCAGTCCCGGCAATCCGCCCGGATGCGCGACGTCTTCCATGAAGTTGATGAGGTCTTCGGCCGACTTGACCTGGCTGCGGTCGGCGGTGAGCGCGACCTTGCCGCGGTCCAGCACGACGAAACGATCGGCGATGTCGAAGACGTGGTGGATGTTGTGGCCGATGAACAGGATCGACCGTCCGCTCGCCCGCACCTGGCGCACGAAATGGAAGACTTTGGCGGTCTCGGTCAGCGACAGCGCCGTCGTCGGCTCGTCAAGGATGATCAGGTCGGCCTGCTTGTAGATGGCCCGCGCGATCGCCACGCCCTGGCGTTCGCCGCCGGAGAGCTGGCCGACGATAGACTGCGGCGTGAACACTTTCGAGGTGAAGCCGATCTCGCGCATCAGCCGGCTCGCCTCTTCGATTTCCTTGTTGACCTTCAGCCAGCCGAGAAAGCCGGTGAGTTCGCGGCCCATGAAGATGTTGCGCACGATCGTCTGCTGCACGGCCAGCGCCCGGTCCTGGAATACCGTCTCGATGCCGGCGTCGCGCGAGCGCGCGGCGCTCCAGCCGGTCACCGGCTGGCCGCGGATGAGGATCTCGCCGCCGGTCGGCTTGACCACGCCGGAGAGAATCTTGATCAGCGTCGACTTGCCGGCGCCGTTGTCGCCGATCAGGCCGACCACCTCGCCGCGGTCGACGCTGAGATTGACCCCGCCCAGCGCATAGACCTGGCCATAGGACTTGCTGATGTCGCGCAGCTCTATAAGGCGTTCTGCCATGGCGATCCTCACTTGGTTCCGGCTGCGGTCGGAAGACCGGCAGCCGTGTCAAAAGGTCAGCGCAGCGCCTGCTTGGCGAGTTCGGCGACGATCTCGTAATTGTCAGGCGTGACGAAGCCGGCGCCGGTGTCGACAGTCATTGGCGCCAGGCCCAGCACCACCTGCTGGCAGAGGCTGAGGATCGGCAGATAACCCTGCAGGAACGGCTGCTGGTCGGCCGTCAGCTGGACCCAGCCGCCCTTGAAGCCCTCGACGATCTGCGGGCTGGTGTCGAAGCCGAAATTGAAGATATCGCCAGCCTTCCTGCCTGCCGCCTGCATGTAGGTCGGGACGTTGCCCAGCATCTGTCCGCCGGGATAGCCAACCGCCTTGACATCGGGATTGTTGAGGAGTGCTGCGGTAATCACCGGAATGGCCAGATTAGGGTCGGAAGCCCATTCGCCGCTCGGCGGCGAGGAGAGCTGGATGACCTCGACGCCCGCCTCTTTCAGGGCGGCCACCGTGCCGCGCTCGCGCGCGCCGCGGCTCTCGTTCTCGAACGGGCCGATCATGATCGCCTTGTCGCCGGCCTTGAGCCCGGCCAGCTTGAACGCCTCGGCGCCAAGCGCGCGGCCCTGCTCTTCCTGCTGGGCGCCGACATAGCCGCCGCCGAACGCTGCCGTGACCTTCGGCACCGGCACGTTCTGGTACATCATCCTGATGCCGTCCTTGTGCGCCTGTTCGGCCAGCGGCATGATCGAAGCATCGCCCGGGTGGCCCATCATGGCGATGCCGCCGGGCTTGACCGCGACGGCCTCGCGCAATTGCTGCACCATCTTCTCGACATCCCACTGGGAGAAGATGTAGTCGACCTTTGGCCCAAGATCGGCCTCGGCCTGCTTGGCGCCATTGTAGACGATGGTGCCGAAGGCGTCGCCCTCGGCGCCGCCGACGAAGAAGCGGATGTGGACGTCCTTGCACCACTGGGCATCGAGCGCCTGGGCAGGCAAGGTGGAGATTGCGGCGGCGAACGCCGTGGCGGCCGCCATGACGGTCGAGCGCAGAACTGTCCTTCTCATCGTGATGCTCATGCACGTTCCTCCCTTTGTTCCCTCGCAAGCCGAGGGGTCTTCGACGAATGCTCCGGCTTCTCGCCGCAATGCTTCGCTGTCCGGCTCCTCGCCAGCCGGATCCTCACGCCGGGTTCGGCAGATACGTCGCACCTCCCCGGCATTGCTTGAGGTAGTCCAGCGCCCGAAGTTGCCCTGTGATCTCAAGGTCGCCGCGATAGACCGGGTCGTGCCAGCCTTCGATGTCGATGGCGCCCCTGTATCCGGCCAGCCGCAATTCGCTGATCACCCGCGTCCAGTCGCTGTCGCCGAAGCCAGGCGTGCGCATTTGCACGAACGGCAGCCGGCCGAACACGCCATGCTCGCGGATCACGTCCCAGCGCACCGTCGCGTCCTTGCCGTGGACATGAAAAATGCGCGGCGCCCATTTGCGGATCTGCGGGATCGGATCGATCAGGTAGACGAGCTGGTGGCAGGGCTCCCATTCCAGGCCGAGATTGTCGTCTGGCAATTCGTTGAACATCAGCTCCCAGGCGTCCGGATTGTGGGCGATGTTCCAGTCTCCATCGGCCCAGTTGCCGTCCATCGCGCAATTCTCGAAGGCGATGCGCACGCCCTTGTCGGCGGCGCGCCGGGCCAGTGGTCCCCAGACCTCGCGGAAGCGCGGCAGGCTGTCGGGCAGCGACTTGCCGCGGAGGCGGCCGGTGAAGCCGCTGACCATCGCGGTGCCGAACAGATGCGCATGGTCGATGGCCGTTTCCCAGGCATCAAGGACGCCGCGATCGACATCGCCGCTTTCCAGCGGATTGCCGAAGACGCCGAGCGAGGAGACGACGACATCGGCGTCACCGATCGCCTCGCGGATCTGGCCGGCCAGCCGTGGAATATCCTTGCCGCCCAGCGTCTGCCAGAAGAAGGGCTGGATGCTTTCGAAGCCGAGCGGCAGGATGGCCTTGATATAGGCGGCCGGGTCATCGAGATTGGCCCGCACCATGGTGCCGATCCTGATGTCGAGAAGCGGGTTCGGCATCGTCACCCTTCCCAGAGCAAGATGAGGTTAGTTTTGGTCATTCTGCCGGGCTGGTTTGGGCCAAATCCTTCGAGCTCTGGCTCGGGTGTAGCACCACTACGCCCTTCGCCAGACCCCTCGACCTTGTCCCAAACCATCACCGGCAGAATGACCAAAACTAACCTCGTCTTGCTCTATGCGATCGCGACCCGGCGCCCGGTTTCGGCGCTTTCGATCGCGGCAAAGACCATGGCCAGGCTCTTGATGTTGTCGGCGCCGCGCGTCTCCGGCTCGCTGCCGGTTTCGACGGCACGCACAAAATCCTGGATGATGCCGAGATGGCCGCCGATGCGGTCTCTCGGATCGAGCGGCGGCACGGCGAGCGGCTCAGTGCGATCGAACAGGCCTTCACGGATAGGCCGCGCGACTTCCGCCATCAGTCCGTCCTCACCGTCCCAGACCAGGCTGCCGTGCTCGGCGACGATGCGCCATGTGCTCTCCCAACTGGTGCGGAACCCGTCGGCGCACCAGGAGCCGGCATAGGTGAACAGCTTGCCGCCGCCGAGCTCGAAGATTG
The DNA here is from genome assembly GCF_055811535.1 of Mesorhizobium sp. WSM4816. Lineage (NCBI taxonomy): Bacteria > Pseudomonadati > Pseudomonadota > Alphaproteobacteria > Hyphomicrobiales > Phyllobacteriaceae > Mesorhizobium > Mesorhizobium sp. WSM4816. The sequence continues at coordinate 36,300 of NZ_JBVVQR010000009.1, forward strand.
CGGTGGCCGACGATCCCTGCCGGTACCAGGAATTGACCGGCTCCCATTCCTGGCAGTAGACGCTGGCCGGCGCGCCGCCGACCATGTAGCGGGCGGCGTCGAAAGTATGGATCGCCATGTCGAGCAGCAGGACATGGCGCATCTCCTCGCGAAACCCGCCGAAATGCGGCGCGACGAAGAATTCGGCGTGGATGCTGGTTGGCGCACCGATGGCGCCGGAATCGAGAAAACGCCTGATGCGCCTGACGTTGGCGACATAGCGGCGGTTCTGGACGACGGCGTGCACGCGCCTGGCGCGTCGGGCAGCCTCGACGATGGCGCGCGCGTTCTCCGGGCTGTCAGCCAGCGGCTTCTCCGTCAGGAGATGGCAATGATGGGCAAAGGCCGAAAGCGCGACATCGCGCCGGGCCGCGGGAACCACGACGTCGAACACAGCGTCGGGCCTGGTCTGGTCGAGCACGGCGTCAAGATTGGTCCCGACAATGGCGCCGGCAAGCTCGTATTCGCGCGCCCTTGCCGTCGCCCTGTCGGCGTCGAGATCGACAAGGCCGACAATAGCCAACCCGTCGATCTGCCTCGCCGCATCGAGCCAGTGCTTGCTCATCGCTCCGCAGCCGACCAGGACGACATTCATCATCCAGCGCTCCTCCTCCGCTCGGCCCCTCCAGACCGGTCGTCACGCATTCACGGCATGACCGTAAACGTTTTTCCGTAAACGTTTACGACAACACACCGGAAGGCGTAGAATGTCAATTGGCCGCTCGCGAAAATCACCTAGATCACCTTGGCCTGAAGAGCGGTCGATGATAGCCAGGCAAGGGGGAGAACTGTCCTTTGGCGTCCAGCATTCACGACCTTGCGCGTCACCTGAACATTTCGATCGGCACCGTGTCGCGCGCGCTCAACGGCCGTGCCGACGTCAATGCCGACACCCGCCAGCGCGTGCTCGATGCGGCGGCAAAGCTGAACTATTCGCCGAACCAGTCCGGCCGCAGCCTGCGCCGCGGCGCCACCCACTCGATCGCCTTCATGCTGCAGCCGCACCCGGGCGACCAGCAATATGGCGAGCCGTTCTTCATTCCGTTCCTGACCGGGCTGCAGGCGAAACTCGCCGAAAGCGGGCTCGACCTGATCGTGGTGATGGGCGCGCCGGGCGACTACCAGCAGGAGCGCCTGCGCCGGGTGGTCGAGACGCGCCGGGCCGACGCCGTGGTGCTGGCCTACACGCGTCGCGAGGACGAGCGCATCGATTACCTGACCAGGGTCGGCTTTCCGTTCGCGACGCTCGGCCGCAGCCGCTCTGGCGGCAAGACCTATCCGTCGCTCGACCTCGATTTCGAAAAGGCCGGGGCCGACGCGGTCGACCGCCTGGTGGCGCGCGGCCACCGCCGCATCGCCGCCATCCGCCCGTCTCTCAACCTCAATTTCGGCTATCTGTTCCTGGCCGGCTATCGCAAGGCCTTGCGGCGGCACGGCATCGAGGTCGACCCCGGGCTGATCGCGAAAGGCTTCATCAACGAGGCCGGCGGCGACGCGGTGACGCCGCAGGTCATGCGCTCCAAGGACCCGCCGACCGCCATCATCTTCAACAATGACGCGATGGCACTCGGCGGCTGTAAGGCGCTGGCCGAGATGGGCATAAAGCCGGGCCATGACATTGCGGTGATCGTCATCGTCGACACGCCGCTCTGCCGCTATTTTTCACCGGCACTGACCGGCTTCCGCCCTCGCCTGGAGCCGATGGGACGGCGGCTTGCCGAAATGTTGCTGGCGTCGATCCCTGCCTTCGCCGGCCCCGAAGGTACGCGGATCATCCGTGAGGTCTGGCCGCTGGAGCTGATCGCGCGCGACAGCGATTGATGATGGCGTATTTGTCTTCTCCTGTGGGATCTAGGCCCCCGATTGGGTGAGACGCAGCGGTCCCACACCGTGCAACGTGTCGACGGCCGCGTGTCGTGGTCGCCGCAATCGCGCTGAACCTTCGTCAATCAACGGATTAGCGTCGCGCTCTATGTGCGGATTGCCATGATCCGGTGCGTCCAGACAGAAGATTCGAAAAGCAGATCGAAAAACAGGTACCGCCCTATCCCCGCATTGCTTTCAGCTTTTCGGCCACCGAGGCGGCGAGGTCGGCATAGCGTTCCTCCAGCCGCTCGGCCGCCTTGATCACCGAAAAATCATGGCCGAATTTTTCCAGCGCCATGCGCAGCTTCTCGACGAATTCCGCTTGTTTTTCGAGCGCCGAAAACAGCGTTCTCACCTGCGCTTCGCTGATGTCGGGATTGGCAAGCATTTGCGGCACCTCACGGCTCATCTGGTCACCGGCGGCGGTCTGTTCTTTCAGGATCTCGATCCAGTCGGTCAATCGGTAATCTCCTTCTTACGCGGACAGCATGCGCAGCGCCTCCCGATGTGGTCAACCCAAGGGCGCCCAAACGGGGCTTGCGCGAGCCTGTCGCCGCGTTAAGTTCGGCGCAACCTGAACGAGGACACTATCGATGACCACCGACGCCGAAATCCAGAGCGCTTTGCCTGCCCTTGGCTCCGGCAACGTTGCCGTCATCACCGGCGGCGCCAGCGGCATCGGCCTTGCCGCGGCCAGGCGGCTGGCGGCAATGGGCCTGAAAATCGTGCTTGCCGACATCGGCGGCGCGCGGCTCGACGAGGCTGCCGGCGCGGTTGCAACCATTGCCGGCGACAGCGCGGTACTCGCGGTCGCCACCGACGTCTCGAAAGCCGACGAAGTCGACCGGCTGGCCGAAAAGGCATTCGATGCCTTCGGCGGCGTGTCGCTGTTGATGAACAATGCCGGCGTCGGCAACAATCCCGGCAAACCCTGGGAGAACCGCGACGCCTGGAAGCGGCTGCTGGACATCAATTTCTGGGGCGTCGTCCATGGCGTCGAGGCCTTCGTACCACGCATGCTGGCTGCAGGAAAACCGGGCCTGATCGTCAACACCGGCTCCAAGCAAGGCATCACCACGCCGCCCGGCAACCTTGCCTACAACGTCTCCAAATCGGGCGTGAAGAGCTTTACCGAAGGCTTGGCGCATGCGCTGCGCAACGAGCCCGGCGGAAAGATTGCTGCGCATCTGCTCATTCCGGGGTTCACTTTTACCGGCCTGACCGAGGGTGCAACCGAAAAGCCCGCCGGCGCCTGGACCGGCGAGCAGGTGATCGACTTCATGCTGGCCGCGCTGGTGCGTGGCGACTTCTACATCCTGTGCCCCGACAACGAGGCGACGCGGCCTATGGACGAAAAGCGCATGGCCTGGGCGATCGGCGATATCATCGAAAATCGCCCTGCTCTGTCGCGCTGGCACCCGGACCACAAGGACGCTTTCGCGACGTTCATGGAAAGCTGACGCTCACGCCGCATGCGTCTTCGAGCCGCGCTTTTGTGCAGTGGCTTTCATGCCCGCCGTATCATGCCGTTTCGCCGCCTGTTCACATTTTCTACGGATCTCCTCGACCTCGGATTCGGTCAGGTGCTCGATGCCGATAAAGGTATTGTGAGCTTTGCCGACCCGGATCAACTCGTCGAGTTTCGTCTGAATCGCCGTGCCATCGCGGTTCTGGGTATTCTGGATGAGGAACACCATCAGGAAGGTGACGATCGTCGTGCCGGTGTTGATGATGAGCTGCCACGTATCGGAAAACCCGAACATCGGTCCGCTTGCCGCCCAGACGACGATGATCAGAAAACAGACGGCGAATGTCGCCGGCAGACCGGCAAGATGGGCAACGTAGGTGGCGATCCTGGTGAAAAGCTTCTCCATCATGGCAGGAGAAACAACCAGCATCCGCTCCGGGTTCCCTCCTTTCACCGACGTAGCCGTTCAGAGACCCGCAAGGATCAGGGGATTTCGTGCTCCCAGCGGTCGAGAAAGGCCTCGATGGAAAGCGCCTGCATGTCGGGAATGGCCCTGGCGAGTTTTTCGACCGACCAGTCCCACCAGCCGAGGCTTTCAATCCGCGCAGCGGTTTTCTCGGCAAAACGCTGGCGCAGCGGCTTGGCCGGAACGCCGGCGACGATCGCATAGGCAGGTACATCGCGCGTCACCACCGCATTGGCGCCGACGATCGCGCCATTGCCGATGGTCACATCAGGCATGATTACCGCGCCATGGCCGATCCAGACGTCGTGGCCGATGGTGACGGACGTCGCCCGCCGCCGTTCGCGGAACGCCGCGTCGACGCCCAGCCAGCGAAAATACTCGTTTGGCCGGTAGCTGACCTTGTGCTGGGTCAACCGCTCGATCGGATGCTCGAGCGCGTTGATACGGCTGTTGGCGGCGATCGAACAGAACTTGCCTGTTGTCGTGTAGATCGCCTCGGCATGGCGCTCGAAATAGGAGAAGTCACCGACTATGACTTCGCGCAGGATGACCCGCTCGCCGATCGAGGCGTAGCGCCCAAGCTTGCATGCCTTCAATTCCGCGGTCGGATGAATGCGCGGCTCGGGGTCTTTCAGGACAAGATTTTCGGGAGGGTCCATGCCGGCGGCTTTACGCCCGAGCGATTAGTCCCGCAAGCGGGGACCAATCGTTGTCACCTGTTTCCAGAGCCTATTTCGGCTTGCCGTTGGTCCACACCACGTTCTGGCCATAGAGCGGCACCGTGGTGACCGACATTTTCGCCGAACCGTCCTGCACCTGGCGCGAATGCGACAGATAGATCAGGGTCTCGTTGGTCTTGTCGTAGATGCGGTTCACCACCTGTTTCTTCCAGATCAGGCTGATGCCTTGCTTGAACACCTCCTCGCCGGCCTCGCTCATGTCGATGTCGCCGATGGTGATCGGCCCGGTTTGGCGGCAGGCGATCGAGGAATCGGATGGGTCCTCGAACCAGTTGCCCTTTTGCAGGCGGTCGATCACGCCACGGTCGAAATAAGAGACATGGCAGGTCACGCCTTCGACCTTCGGGTCCTTGATCGCCTCAACGATGATGTCGTTGCCGAGCCAGTCGACGCCGACTTTGCCGACCTCCTGGGCGACAGCCGCACCAGCACCGACGACAAGGCACGCGGCCAGAGCGCCGCCGATCAGTTTTCGCCCAATCAGTCCTGGCCCAATCAACCTTTGCAAACGAAGCCTCCTGCCGTTCGAGTTTTGCCGACCTCAGGTGGGACGGCGGGCAGCACTTTGCAAGCGGATCATTTTTTAAGAGAAAGCCGGTTGCGGCAACGCGACATCTTTGCGCGAGCGAGATCAAACCGTTAAGAGTGTTCGCCCAACAAGCTCCAAAGGCGCCGACACGGCGCCAATGAAAATCGCGACGGACAGCCAATTGATGATGCGTTCAATACTGGTCGGCATTCTCGTCCTGATGGCGGCGGGCATCGGCTGGCTCACCTTTGAATGGTACCGCGGGCATTATGGCGGCGAGCCGTTCGGCGCGCCGTTCACGCTGGTCGACCAGAAGGGCGCTCCAATCACCGAGGCTGCCTTTCGCGGCCAGCCCAGCGTCGTCTTCTTCGGCTTCACCCACTGCCCGGAAGTCTGCCCGACCACGCTGTTCGAACTGGCCGGCTGGCTGAAGACGATGGGCGACGATGGCAAGAACCTGCGCGCCTATTTCGTGACGGTCGACCCGGAGCGCGACACGCCCGAAATCATGAACGCCTATATCAGCAACTTCTCCGATCGCATCCTCGGCATCACCGGCGACCCGGACAAGGTCCGCGCCATGGCCAAATCCTTCGGCATCTATTCGAAAAAGGTCGATACCGGCAACGGCGACTACACGATGGACCACACTGCTTCGGTGCTGCTGCTCAACGCCAGGGGCGATTTCGCCGGCACCATCGCCTATGGCGAAAGCCCGGACGCCGCCATCGCCAAGCTCAAGCGGCTGGCGGCAGGTTAGTGCATGGTCCCGAACCGACGGTCCGCGCCAGCGAAAAGTGGGAACCGGTTTTCGGACAAGATCATGCGCACGAAGAAAATCGTTTGATGACCCAAACGCGGCTTTATTTCAGCACTGGAAAGATCGAGGCCGACCGTATCTTCGCGGCGTTCGAAGCGGCATTCGAAGATGAGGGCCTGCCGATTGGCTTGGTCGAAGTCGACGAGGACCGCGACATCCACGAAGTGTCACTCTATGCCGACGGCGATGTCGATTCCGTCGAGGCGCGCTTGAAGGAGATCCTTGCCGGGCTGGCCCTGTCGAGGCCGATTGCGCGCGAGCCCGTGCCGGATATCGACTGGGTGACGCGTTCATTGGAGGGACTGAAGCCGGTACGCGCCGGCCGTTTCTTCGTCCACGGCGCGCATGACCGCAGGAAGCGCCACAGCGGCGAACTCGCCATCGAGATCGAAGCGGGCCTGGCTTTCGGCACCGGCCATCACGGCACCACCGCCGGATGCCTCGAAATGTTGGAACAGGTCGTGCGGCGCGAGCGCCCGCGCAACGCGCTCGACCTCGGCACTGGCAGCGCGGTGCTGGCCATCGCGCTGGTCAAGCTCGCCCATATCCCGGTGCTGGCGACCGACATCGATCCGGTCGCCACAAAAGTCGCCGCCGCCAACGCGCGGCTCAACCACGTCAAGGCGCTCGTCGAAACGGTGACGGCGCCGGGCTTCCACCATCCGATTTTTGCCGCGCGCGGGCCTTTTGGCCTCATCGTCGCCAATATACTGGCGCGGCCGCTGATGCGGCTGGCGCCCGAAATGGCCAGGCATGTCGGTTTAGGCGGCTCGATCGTGCTGTCGGGCATCCTCGACCGGCAGCGCGACGCGGTGATCTCCGCCTATGTCGGCCAGCGGTTCCGTCACGTCAGGACGTTGCATCGCGAAGGCTGGGTGACAATCCACCTCAAGCGGTGACGCGCAGCGCCTTCAACCGCACGCCGCAAATTCGCTCAGACATAGCGCGACCTTGCCGCCTTCTTCAGTTCTTCGCGATCGTAGCCGTTGGCTTTCAGCGTTTCGTCGTCAAAACCAAGCAGAACGCCGCTCACATAGCGGCTCGCTTCGCGCTGGCGCGCTTCGATGAGAGCGTTCACGGCGCTTCTGAAAAATCCGCGTCTGGCTGAAATCGTGGACATGATGGTCTCCTTTGCAGGGCAGTAAGACTCGTTCCTCCACGCCAAAAAGGTAAGCTCTGCTGACCTTTTTTTAAATCGCTGATTCTGCATGGCGTCCATGCGCAAAAGCGCACGTCGATGACCACTGTCGATGCCGGCGCCGCCCCTCATCCGCCTGCCGGTACCTTCTCCCGTCACTATACGGGGAGAGTCCGGTCCATCCTCCGCAGCTGCTGCGGAGGACGGGCAGGGCAATGAGGGGCAGCGCAGACCTGAAGCGATTGCCCTGCTGGACCGAATCCGGCCTGCGCCTGGCGCAGCAAAAGTCGATTCCGATTTCCGGGGTCATGCGCTACGGTCGCGCCAAAGCATCGGGCCCAAAAGTGGAAACCGGTTTTGGGAAAACCCGATGCTCAAACAAAAAAGCTAGATGTGAGCGGCGGCACGGTTCGACTTGAAAGTCCGCCGCTCACATCTAGCATCCGAGGAGAGGCCATGATGTTCCAGACCTTTGAATCCGCAGGCGACCCCGCCGTCGGCAAGCCGCGTGTGGCGTTGCTGCGTCAATGGCTGGCGGCCAACGGGCTGGACGGCTTCATCGTGCCTCGTGCCGACGAGCATCAGGGCGAATATGTCGCCGACCGCTCGGCGCGGCTGAAATGGCTGACCGGCTTCAGCGGCTCGGCCGGCGTCGCCATCGTGCTCGGCGACCGTGCCATCATGTTCGTCGACGGCCGCTACACGCTGCAGGTGCGCCACGAGGTCGATCTCGACATCTTTTCGATCGAAAGCCTGGTCGACAATCCGCCCGGCACCTGGATCAAGGACAATCTCGGCAAGGGCGTGCGGCTTGGCTTCGACCCGTGGCTGCAGACGATCGGCGACGTGAAAGCGCTGAAAGCGTCGGCCGAAAAATCGGGAGCGACATTGGTGCCGCTCGAGAGGAATCCGATCGACGCCATTTGGGAGAACCAGCCCGAACCGCCGCTGGCGCCGGTCGAGCTTCATCCTATCGGCTTTGCCGGCGAATTGGCCAAGGACAAGCTGGCGCGGCTGGCCGAGTCGATCGGCAAGGACGGCGCCACCCATGCCGTGCTGACCGACCCGTCCTCCATCGCCTGGGCCTTCGACATCCGCGGCAGCGATGTGCCGCACACACCGCTGGCGCTCGGCTTCGCTGTGCTCGCCGCCGATCGATCGCACCTGCTTTTCATGGATCAGCGCAAGTTTTCACGCACTGTCGCGGCCTACCTGACGCAGCTCGCCGAATTGCACGAACCCGGTGAATTCGAAGCTGCGATCGCAGCCCTGGCCAAGGGCGGCGCGAAGATCGCGCTGGATCCGGTGCTGGCGGCGGAGAGACTGAGAATGCTGGTCGAGGACAATGGCGGCACCGTCATCACCGCGCCAGACCCTGCCCGCATTCCACGCGCGACGAAAAACCAGGCCGAAATCAACGGCGCCCGCGCCGCGCACCGCCGCGATGGCGCCGCGGTCGCCAAGCTGCTTTGCTGGCTCGACCGCCAGGAACCCGGCAAGCTCGACGAGATCGCGGTCGTCACCAAGCTCGAGGAGTGCCGCCGCAGCACCGGCGAGGAAACGCAGATGCCGCTGCGCGACGTGTCCTTCGATACCATCGCCGGCGCCGGCCCGAACGGCGCCATCATGCACTACCGCGTTTCCCGCGCCACCAGCCGAAAGCTTCAGTCTGGCGAACTGTTCCTGCTCGATTCGGGCGGGCAGTATCAGGACGGCACCACCGACATCACCCGCACCGTGCCGATCGGCACACCGACCGAGGAAATGCGCGAACGCTTCACGCTGGTGCTGAAGGGCATGATCGGCATTTCCATGCTGCGCTTTCCCCCGGGCACGCGCGGCTCCGAGATCGACGCCGTGGCGCGCCTTGCCCTGTGGAAACACGGTTGCGATTTCGCCCACGGCACCGGCCACGGCGTCGGCTCCTATCTGGCCGTGCACGAGGGCCCGCAACGCATCGCCAGGACCGGCACCGAAAAGCTGCTGGCGGGCATGATCGTCTCCAACGAGCCGGGCTACTACAAGGAGGGTTCTTACGGCATCCGCATCGAGAATCTCATCCTGGTGACGCCGGCCGAGCCGATAGAGGGCGGCGACATCGCCATGCACGGCGTCGAGACGCTAACCTTGGCGCCGATCGACATCAGGCTGGTGCGGTCTGACCTTTTGACGCGCGATGAGCTGCATTGGCTCGACCAATACCACGCCCGCGTGCTGGCCGAGATCGGACCGATGCTCGACGGCGAGACGCTGGCCTGGCTGGAGAAGGCAACCGCACCGCTGCCGCACGACCAGAAGATTTGATTTCTCGGAAAGACTGGTGGCTCAGCTAGGGACCCAGGATGCCGGTCCGCAGGCAATGGCCTGCGGCCTTATCGCTGCCTTCTACCTCCAAGGGTCGCCGACGGATTTCATAGCGAAACTCGTTGAAGACACATGGCGGGTGCAGGGTGACGGTCGTGTCGGCACAAGGTCTGGCGTGGTGGAACGAGAAGGCAGAGCGTGGGCGAAACCGACGAGCGGCTGCTGGCGCTGATCGCTCAGAACAATGCGGCTGCGGTGGAAGCCATGGTCGAGCGCAAGCCGCCGCGGCTGATCCGTCTCGCCACGCGAATGCTGGGCGACCGCGGCGAGGCCGAGGATGTCGCGCAGGAGACGTTCTTGCGCATCTGGCGGGCGGCTCCGGGCTGGCGCGCCGGCGAGGCGAAGTTCGACACCTGGCTGCATCGCGTCGCACTCAATCTCTGCTACGACCGGCTGCGCAGGCGGCGGGAGACGCCGGTGGCGGAACTTCCCGATCGCCCCGACGAACGCCCGGGCGTGGAAGCGGATATGCTCGCGGCCGACGATCAGCACAAGGTGCGGCGCGCGCTGGCCGAGTTGCCGGAGCGCCAGCGCGAGGCGATCGTGCTGCAGTATTATCAGGAGCTTTCGAACAGCGATGCGGCAGAGGTCATGGGGATCAGCATCGAGGCATTGGAAAGCCTGTTGTCGCGGGCGCGGCGGCAGCTGCGCTCCAGGCTCGGACGAGACAGGGACGAAATGACATGACTCCAGATAGGTTTTCCGAGCTCGTTGCCGCCTATGGCGGGTCGCCGCAGCGCTGGCCTGAAAACGAGCGCACGGCAGCGCTGGACTTCATCGCCGCCAATCCGGCTCAAGCCGAAGCCGCACTTGCACCGGCGGTGGAGCTCGACGATCTGCTGTCGCGCCATCGCGTGGCAGCTCCGGACGACGCGCTCGCGCGAAGGATCATCGCCACGGCGCCGTCTGCGCTTTGGCGCCGCACCCAACTCGTCTGGCGGTGTGCCGGATTGGCCGGCATCGGACTGGCGGGCGCGCTGGCCGGGGCGCTGACAGTCGCCGTGCTGCTGCCGCCCGACAGCGCCCCTGACGATGGCGACACCTATGCGCTGACCGCATTCGGCGACATGCAGGGGGACGTGCAATGAGCGAACGCAGCATCAGGATCCTGCTTGCCGTCTCGCTGGCACTGAACGTCTTCGTGCTCGGCGCCGCCGCCGGCGCTGGCTATATATGGCAGGCGCAGCAGGGGCAGCGCGACAGAGCGGGCGACCAGCGCGGCCTGCGCTTCGCCGCGGCCGGCCTGCCGCCCGACCAGCGCAAGGCGTTCCGCCAGGCGCTCGCAGAGGCGCGGCGCCAGTCGGCTGCCGACATCGAAGCGGCTCGGGTCGGCCGCGAGGCGGTGGCGCGCCTGATCGAGGCTGAGCCGATCGACGCAGCGGCGGTCAATGAGACGCTCGCCTCGGTCCGGCAAGCCGATATGGCGCTGCGCGGCCGGCTCGAACAGGCAATCGTGACCTTCGCGACGGGACTGACGCCAGCCGACAGGGCGCGACTTGTCGACGGCCTGCGCGGCCGCAGCAACATGCTGCGCCGAGCGGGCGAAAAATAGAGCTGGAAACAGCGACGGATTCCAGTCGCTGCCGCGTTGAAGCCTCCAAAAGCAATGCTGACGGAGGCACCATTGGCAAGTCCGAGCGATGTCGCGGTTGCGCTTAACCGCTTCGGCCTGGGCGCCCGGCCCGACGACGAGGCGCCGGCCGACCCGAAATCCTGGCTGATAGCGCAGTTCGAAAGCTACGACGCAAACCCGGCGGTCTTTTCCGGCGCGCAGGACTCGGCCACACTCGGCGCCGGCTATGCCGAAGCGATGCTCGAGGCCAAAGACGCCGACGCGGCCGCAAAGATGGCCGCCCGCAAGGCGGCACGCCAGGAGGCTCAAGCGCTTTATCGCGACGAGGTCGACATGCGAGCACGCGCAGCGCTCGAAACATCGACCCCCTTCGTCGAACGGCTCGTGCATTTCTGGTCGAACCATTTCGCCATCTCGGCGGAGAAACCGCAGGCGACCCTGATCGCCGGCGCCTTCGAGCGCGAGGCGATCCGCCCACATGTGCTCGGCCGCTTCGAAGATATGCTGCTCGCCGCCGAGCGCCACCCGGCGATGCTGTTCTATCTCGACCAGGTGCGCTCGATCGGTCCCAACTCGAAAGTTGCCAAACGCGCCGCAAAACGCAGCGCCAAGCGCAAACCCGGCATCAACGAGAACCTGGCCCGCGAAATCATGGAACTGCACACACTCGGTGCACGCTCCGGCTACAGCCAGGCCGACGTGACCGAATTCGCACTGGCGCTGACCGGTTTCAGCACCGGACGCGCTAAAGGGCGAGGCCAGGCCGGCGCTTTCACCTTTCGACCCGGGCTGCACGAACCGGGCCAACGCACGATCATCGGCCAGACCTACGACCAGCGCGGCGACAAACAGGCGCTCGCCGTGCTCGGCGACCTCGCGGCGGCCGAGGCAACCGCAACGCACATCGCAACCAAGCTGGCGCGCCACTTCATCGCCGACGAGCCGCCGGCCGCGGTCGTGACGCGGCTCGCCGAAGCCTTTCGCCGGTCAAAGGGCGATCTCGTCGCGGTCTACCGCGCGCTCCTCGACAGTCCAGAAGCCTGGCAACCAGCAGCGGCGAAGTTCAAGACGCCGTGGGAATGGACGATCTCGGCGCTGCGCGGCCTGGGCCGCAGCGAACTCGGCAAGCCGCGTCTGGCGCAACTGCTCAACCAACTCGGCCAACCGGCATGGCGGCCGAGTTCGCCGGCCGGCTATGACGATGTTGCCGGGAGCTGGGCAGCACCCGACGCACTGGTCCGCCGGGTCGAGGTGGCGCAGCGCCTCGCCGCGCAGGTTGGCGATATCCATCCGCGAGATCTCGCGCGAAAACTCTTTGCCGGCTCACTCAGCGACCTGACGATGGCCGAGATCGAGCGCGCCGAGAGCCGGCGCACCGGCATCGCGCTGCTGCTCGTGTCGCCCGAATTCCAACGAAGATGACTTTCAGCGAAGATGATTTCCAGAGGAGATGACCAAGATGGAACGCCGTCAATTCCTTACTCTCGCCGGCGCCGGCCTCGGCTCGATGCTGATCGCGCCGCGCATCGTCTTCGCCAATGTGGAAACCGATCGCCGCTTCGTTTTCATCATCCAGCGCGGCGCCGCGGACGGGCTGGACACCATCGTTCCCTATGCCGACCTCGCCTACCGCGCACTGCGCGGCCCATTGGCCATCGACGATCCGATAAAGCTTGACGGCACGTTTGGCCTGCATCCTTCGCTCACCGGTCTCCGCAAGCTGCATCAGGACAAGCAGGCGCTGTTCGTCCACGCGGTCGCTTCGCCCTATCGCGAGCGCTCGCATTTCGATGGTCAAAATGTGCTCGAAAGCGGCGGCAGCTCGCCCTATGAGCGCAAGGACGGTTGGCTGAACCGGCTGGTCGGCATGCTGCCGAAGTCTCGCGGCGAAGCAATCGCTTTTGCACCGATCATCCCGCTGGCGCTGCGAGGCGAGGCAGACGTCACCTCCTATGCGCCGTCCGCCCTGCCGGAGGCGCCGGACGACCTGATGATGCGCGTCGGCAAGCTCTATGACGCCGACGAACAGCTGCATGCGCTGTGGAGCAGCGCGATGGAGACACGGGCGTTGGGCGCGGTGAACGCGCAGCGCAAGGATGCAGCGAGCGTCGGCCGCACCGCTGCGGGCTTCCTCTCCAAGGCCGACGGCCCGCGCGTTGCCATGATCGAAACCAGCGGCTGGGACACCCATAGTGGCCAGCAAGCCAGGCTGGCCAACCAACTCAGAGCGCTCGACGCGCTCATCGATGGGTTGCACGTTGGCCTCAGCGATATCTGGAAGGATACGACCGTGCTGGTCGCCACCGAGTTCGGCCGCACTGTCGCCGTCAACGGCACTGGCGGCACCGACCACGGTACGGCATCGGCTGCGATGATCGCTGGCGGAGCGGTGAATGGCGGGCGGGTGCTGGCCGACTGGCCGGGACTGTCTACCGGTGCACTCTACCAAGGACGCGACCTCGCCCCGACGCTCGACCTCGACGCGCTGATTGCGGTGACATCAGCCGAAACGTTTGGTCTCGATCCGCAAGAGACGATGCGCAGGCTCTTTGCAGGAGGTCGATTCGATCCCGCGATCTCCAACATCGTGCGCAAATAGGACTGGCGTACTCAGCCGGTCCGGTTATCCGACGAATTGCCGGGCCAGCACCAGCACGACGGCGCCGGCCAAAAACATCGCCATAAGCCCGCCGCGCAGCGAGACCAGCCCGGCGACGATCAATGCCGCCCATTCCGCCGGCCCGCCGCCAAGTGCTGCCGGCGCCACCAGCGTCGTCAGCACTGCGGCAGGCACGGCGTTCAGCCCGGCCTCGACGCGCGGATGGATGTTTTCGAAGCGCGAGATCACCAGATGGCCGCCGATGCGGGTCAGATAGGTCGCGATCGCGCCGGCGATGATGATCCACAAGGTCGTGCTCATGGCCGCGCCTCCACGCCGCTGTGGCGCGGCGGCAGGATGACCGCGAGCAGCACGCCAGCCACGGCGCCAATCGAGACGTGCCAGGGCGAGCCCACCGTCTCGTAGGCGATGATGGAAGCAGCAGCACTGGCGACGACCACCGGCAGCCACAGCGGCCGTTTGCGAAAGCCCATGACCAGTCCGAGGAAATAGATCGGCAGCAGAAAATCGATGCCCAGCGCATGGGTATCGGGAATAAGCCTGCCGAATACCGCGCCAAGCGCGCTTTCGGTCACCCAGAACACATAGACCGGCAGGCCAAGCCCCATATACCAGGCGAAGCCGACCGTCTCGCCAGCCTCCACCTTGCGCTCGGCCACGGCGAACTGCGGATCGGTGAGCAGGAAATAGCCGACCGCCTGCTGCAGCGGCGGCCAGTGCGCGATGCGCCGGCCGATGCCCGCGGAGTAAAGTACATGGCGGAAATTCACGGCGAAGATCGACAGCACGATCAGCCATGGCGCGACATGCTGCCCGAACAATTCGATGCCGACCATCTGGCTGGCGCCGCCGAAAACCATGGCGCTCATCAGCAAGGCTTCAAGCACCGAAAATCCGTTGTCGACGGCGAGCGCCCCGAACAGCAGTCCAAACGGCGCCGCCGCCACCACGACGGGCATGCTGAGCCGCACGCCTTGCCAGAAATCGCTTTTTGCGCGGTTTTCGGAGATTGCTTCCGCCGACATCAGCCACTCCTTAGAGCGCCGCTCGTCCTTTTGGACGAGCAAAGGACGCTCTAACACCCACAGAGCGCCGCTCGTCCTTTTGGACGAGCAAAGGACGCTCTAACACTTTGAATCCACAGAGCGCCGCTCGTCCTTTTGGACGATCAAAGGACGCTCTAACACTTTGAATCCACGCGTCGGGCCATCCGAAAATCGATCCCGATTTTCGGGCCGATGCGGGGGAAAGCTGGTATGTAGGGAGCGCTGTCAGCCTTGTCACACCAATTCGCTTGAGCCAACGATCAGCGGAAGTGATCCTCGTCGCAGGTTCAGGCGTGCGCGTTTCGGCCAGTGCTCAGTCCACCGGGACCTTGGCTTCGATCGCCCTGCCCCAGTCGAGCAGCGGCTTGGCCCGCAAGGCGAAATCGACCAGCTCGTCGACCAGCGCCGGCCCGTGGATTCCCGCAGGGTCGATTTCGTGCCGGACGGCGAAATGCCGGTTGCGGATGGCCGCCGCGAGATCGGCCGCCGTGACATGCTCGAAGCCGCGTGGCGCGCGCTTCATGCAGCCTTCCGCATCGAGTTCGAGGCGGTTTTGCTTCAGCGCCTCGATCAGCGCCCGGAATTCACCCGGCCGCGTCGCGATGGCGTTGCGCATTGCCAGCAGCAGCGCCGGTCCGGGCTGCCACCAGGCGACGCCGGCAAAACAGCGCTCAAGCCCGATATGGA
Source organism: Mesorhizobium sp. WSM4816 (assembly GCF_055811535.1). NCBI lineage: Bacteria > Pseudomonadati > Pseudomonadota > Alphaproteobacteria > Hyphomicrobiales > Phyllobacteriaceae > Mesorhizobium > Mesorhizobium sp. WSM4816. The sequence continues at coordinate 51,656 of NZ_JBVVQR010000009.1, forward strand.
TGAAGAACACGCCCTGTTCCATCTTGGTGCCATCAGGCGAGAGGATTGCCGACAGATGCCGGTTGTAGGGCCGCTTGTCCCTGGCGAAGCGCACGTCGCGATTGATCCGGAACAGCGACTTCTTGCGATCGCCGCGCAAGCCCAGCCCCGCTGCCGCGAAGCGCTCGGAGAGCGTTTCGACCAGATCGCCGAAGGGGTCGCGCAGCTCGCTTTCGAAGAGGTCGCGGTTTTCCAGAAACCACTCCCGGCTCTGATGAAAATCGAGCGCCTTGAGGAAGGGAATGGCCTTTTGGCCGAAACCGCTGAACGCCACCGTCACGCCTTGCCGATCCGCGCCAACCAAGCGTCTTCGTCAATCACCTCGATGTCGAGTTCGGTGGCAAGCTTGAGCTTGGAGCCAGCACCTGGCCCGGCAACGACGAGATCGGTGTTCGCAGAAACCGAGCCCGCGACCTTCGCGCCGAGACGTTCCGCCATCGCCTTGGCTTCGGGGCGTGTCATCTTTTCCAGCGTGCCTGTAAACACGATCGTCTTGCCGGCGACCGCGCTGTCGGCCGAGACGTTTACAATGTACGGTTTCGGGTGGACCTGCGCGAGCAGCGCTTCAAGCACGTCGTCGTTGCGTTCATTGCCGAAGAAATCGCGAAGCGCACCTATCACCGTGTCGCCGATGCCGTTGATAGATGGGAAAACGGTGTGTGGATCGGCAGCCGCTGCTGTGTCCTTGCCGATGCGGATCAGCTCCTCAATGGTCGAGAAGGATCGGGCAAGCACAGCGGCCGTCGTTTCACCGATATGGCGGATGCCCAGCGCGAAGATGAAGCGATCTAGTTCTGGTTCGCGGCGAGCGTCGATGGCGGCGAAGAGCTTGTCGAGACCTTCGTAGTTGCGTTCCTCGACACCGCGTACATTCTTGCGCGTCTTGCCCGATGCGGCCTCGCGCTGTCTGGCCTGCTCCTCGCGCCGCTCAGCCAGAGCCTTGGTGACTGCGGGACGGCGATCCCTGAGAGTAAAGATATCGGCGGCTGTTTTGATCAACCCCGCATTGAAGAACAGGTCTATGTATTCGGCGCCCAGGCCTTCGATATCCATGGCGCCGCGTGACACAAAGTGGCGCAATCCTTCGACGGCCTGCGCGGGACAGATCAGTTCGCCGGTGCAGCGTCGGCGGGAATCTTCCTTGCCGGTCTTTTCGTTGATCTCGCGCGTCGCCGGTGAGCCGCAGATCGGACATTTGTGCGGGAATTCGTAGGGCACGGCATCAGGCGGACGCTTGTCGATAACGACGCTGACGATCTGCGGAATAACGTCCCCTGCCCGCTGGATCACGACTGTGTCGCCGATACGTACGTCATAACCGTCGCGGATCGGCTGGCCGTTGCTGTCCAGACCCTTGATGTAGTCTTCGTTGTGAAGCGTGACATTTTCGACCACCACGCCGCCAACGGTGACGGGAGCTAGCCGTGCAACGGGCGCCAGCGTGCCGGTACGGCCAACCTGAATGTCGATCCTAAGCACGGTCGTCATCGCCTGTTCAGCCGGAAATTTGTGGGCGATGGCCCAGCGTGGTTCGCCGGTGACGAAACCCCATCTACGCTGCAACTCCAACTGGTCGATCTTGTAGACGACGCCGTCGATGTCGTAGCCAAGCGATGAGCGCTGGGCCTCGATAAGGTGATAGTGCGCGACCAGTTCCTCGACCGACTTCGCCCGCACCATCAGCGGACTGATCTTGAACCCCCACTCCGCGAATCTTTGCACTGAATCGTATTGGGTCGGAGCTGGGTCCTCGGATGTATAGCCCCATGCGTAGGCAAAGAAGTTGAGTTTGCGGCTGGCGGTAACGGACGGATCCTTCTGGCGCAAGGATCCGGCCGCCGTATTGCGCGGATTGACGTAGTCCTGGCCGCCGACCGCTGCCGACCGTTCCTTCAACGCCTTGAATTCTGCATAGGTCATATAGACCTCACCGCGTATTTCGATGATATCAGGCCAGCCTGAGCCCTTCAGTGTCTTGGGAATGTCGGCGATTGTCCTGAGATTGGCGGTGATGTCCTCCCCAACGGAGCCGTTGCCGCGCGTTGCTCCCTGCACGAACACACCACCTTCATAACGCAAAGAAGCCGATAGCCCGTCGATCTTCGGCTCAGCCGTGAAGGCGATATCGAGATCCTTGTCGCGATCAAAGAATCGCCGGCCACGTTCGATGAAGTCGGTGACGTCCTGGTCGGTATAGGCCTTGGCGAGACTGAGCATCGGCACCGCATGGCGCACCTTGGCAAAGCCTTCCGCCGGTGGCGCGCCCACTTGGCGCGATGGCGAATCCTCTAGCACCAAAGCGGGGAAGCGCTGTTCGATGGCGAGGTTGCGCCGCGTTAGCGCGTCATACTCCGCGTCCGTTATAATCGGTGCATCCTCGGTGTGGTAGCGCCGGTCATGCTCGGCGATCTCAGCCGCCAGCCGCTTTAGCTCGCTTGCGGCCTCGCTTTCGCTGAGCGAATCAACTGGTTTTTCGGCCATGCATTGCTCCCTTCCCGATGGCGCGACACAATAGAACAGGATTCTCTCATGAGGGAGAGACCGGGCACGAAAAAATCATTGCTGAACAGCGGGATGGAGCCACATCCTGACTCGATCCACGACGCCGAGCATGAGCTCCGCTATGCTGCGGTGTTCTCTCGCAGCAGCCGCTCGGCGGCCGCGCGCGCCTCGTCGGTGATGGTCGCCCCGGCAAGCATCCGCGCGATCTCTTCCTGGCGCGCCGCCCGGTCCATCTCGGCGATGCCGGTGGCGACGCGATCGGCGCCGCCGGATTTGGAGATCAGGAAATGCGTCGCCGCGCGTGCCGCCACTTGCGGCGCGTGCGTGACCGAAAGCACCTGCACGCGCTTCGACAGCCGCGCCAGCCTTTGCCCGATGGCGTCAGCCACCGCGCCGCCAACGCCGGTGTCGATTTCATCGAACACCAAGGTCGGCGCCGAGCCGCGGTCGGCCAGCGCCACCTTCAGCGCCAGCAGGAACCGCGAAAGTTCGCCACCGGAGGCGACTTTCATCATCGGGCCCGGTCTTGTGCCGGGATTGGTGCGCACCCAGAACTCGACCTGATCGATGCCGTCTTCCATGCGGCTCTCGGCCTCGCTTGTCATTTCGACGATGAAGGCTGCCCGTTCGAGCTTCAGCGCCGGCAGTTCGGCCATCACCGCCCTGGTCAACCCGACTGCCGCCGCATGGCGAAGCGACGAAAGCTGGGCAGCGGAAATGTCATAGGTCTCGCACGCGGCGGCGGCCTGCTTCTGCAGCCCGTGCAGGCGCTCCTCGCCGGCGTCGAGATCGGCGAGATCGGCGGCCATCGTGTCGCGCAATTGCGCCAGATCGTCGACCGCCACACTGTGCTTGCGTGAGGCGGCGCGCAGCGAAAACAGCCGCTCCTCGGCCTGTTCCAGCCGCCGCGGATCGTATTCGGTGGCGCGAAGTGCCGCTTCCACGCCCGATTGCGCTGCGTCGAGCGACAGCATCGCCTCATCGAGCGATTTGACCACGTCGTCGAGCAGGCCGGGCGCCTCGGTCACCTTGCGCTGCAGCCGTCGCAACAGGCTGGCGAGTTGCGGCAGGGGCGAAGACGGGCCCGAGAGCACATCTTGCGCATCGTGGATTTCCGAGGCGATCTTTTCCGCCCGCATCATCGAGGCGCGCAACTCGGCGAGGTCGGCTTCCTCGCCTGGCTGGGGATCGAGCTTCGTCAATTCGGCGACCGCGGCGCGCAGATAGTCGGCCTCGCGGGCCGCCGCTTCCACCTTGGCACGATGCCGCGAAAGTTCCAGTTCGCAGGCCCGCCAGTACCGCCATGCCTCGCCGGTCGCCCGCACAGCGCCGAGATGACCGCCAAAACTGTCGAGCAATTCGCGATGGGCGCCGGGATCGACCAGGGCACGCTCGTCATGCTGGCCGTGGATCTCGACCAGCGCGTGACCGACATCGCGCATCAGTGTCACGCTGGAAGGCTGGTCGTTGACGAAGACGCGGGTACGGCCATCCGCCGTCTGCACGCGGCGCAGGATGATGTCGCCATCGTCCTCGATAGCGTTGTCGGCAAGCAGCATGCGGGCAGGATGGTTGCGCGGCACGTCGAACACGGCGATGACCTGGCCCTGTGCCGCGCCATGCCGCACCAACGAGGCGTCACCGCGGGCGCCAAGCGCCAGCGACAGCGCGTCGAGCAGGATGGATTTTCCAGCACCGGTTTCGCCGGTCAGCACCGAAAGACCGGACGAGAAGTCGATGTCCAGCTTCTCGATCAGAACGATATCGCGGATCGACAGTCTGGAAAGCATGCTGACGCGCCGCTCAGGCGCCGGTGATCAGCTTCCCGGCCTTGGCGATCCACGAGCCCGCATTCTCGCGCGGCTCGAGCCCACCAGTCTGCAGGAGCTTGTAGGAATCCTTGTACCACACGCTGTCGGGATAGTTGGTGCCGAGCACAGCAGCGGCAGTCTGCGCTTCCGATGTCAGCCCCATCGCGTAATAGGTTTCGGTAAGACGCGCGAGCGCTTCCTCGACATGGCGCGTGTTGGAATAGGTCTCCACCACGACGCGGAACCGCTTGACGGCGGCGATGTACTCACGGCGCTCGAGATAGTAGCGGCCGATCTGCATCTCCTTGCCGGCGAGCTGGTCGTTGGCGAAGCGGATCTTTTCCTTGGCGTCGTCGACATATTCGGAATCGGGCCAGCGCGTCACCAGATCCTGCATCGTCTGCACGGTCTGACGCGCTTCCTTCTGATCCTGGGTGACATCCCTGATTTGCCGGTAATAGCTCAGCCCGATGATATACTGGGCATAGGCAGCGTCGTCGGTCGACGGATAGAGCGTGAGATAGCGCTTGGCCGAACCGATCGCCTCGGTATAGTTGCCCTGGCGATAGTCGGCAAAGGCGCCCATCACCATCGATTTGCGGGCGTATTCGGAATAGGGATGCTGGCGGTCGACCGCACCGAATTTGCGGCTCGCCTCCTGCAGGCGCCCGGCATTCAGATTGGCGAGGCCCTGATTGTAGAGAACGTCTGCCGGCTCGGTCTGCTCGACATAGGTCGACAGGTCGACATCCTTTTCGGACGACATGCAGGCCGACAGGAACAGCGATGGAACAACCACCGAAAGCGCCAGGAAAACAGCCCGATGCGGCGCTTTCGATTGACCAATTCGCTTGAAGAACATGATTGGATTCCGCCCTTTCGGCGTCATTTCAGTCGACATCTCGCCCTGGGGCAGCAGGCATAACCATAATCGCCGTGCCCGGCAACGCTATCTCCGGCCATTCGCACATTTTTGTGGCAGCCTGGCGCAGCCCGCACACTTGCGTGATTTCGCCGGCCGATGGTGCATTCATGCAACACAGGCCGGCGGCCATAAAACCCGAGAAACGTTAAGAATCAGATCATCCAGGGCGCGTAGACAGGTGCATAGACGGCGCTCTTTTCGACGATGCGACCGCGCTCGCGGCGTGTCGTCTCGACGATCTCGAACGCCGAACGGTCCGACAAAAGGCGGCGCAGCGCTGCTGCATTCAGCCTGTGGCCGCCGCGATAGGAACGGAAGCAGCCAATGAACCGGGCGCCGGCCAGCGCCAGATCGCCCATGGCATCCATCGTCTTGTGGCGCACGAATTCGTTGGGATAGCGCAAGCCTCCGATGTTGATCACGCGGTTGTCGTCGCCGATCACCAGGGAGTTTTCCAGCGAGGAGCCGAGCGCGTAGCCGGCTGCCCACAGCCGCTCGACGTCCTTCATGAAACCAAAGGTGCGCGCCCGCGCGATATCGCGGCGAAAAATGTCGGCGTTCATGTCGGATGCAAACAGCTGACGGCCGATCGCCGGGCTTTCGAAATCGATCTCGATTTCGAAGCGCGTGCCGTCATAGGGCCTGAACTCCGCCCAGGAGGCACCGTTCTCGATGCGAACCGGCTTCACCACCCTGATGTAGCGGCGCTTGACCGGCAGCGTATCGATACCCGCCTGGTCGATGGCCTCGACGAACGCCATGGCGCTGCCGTCGAGGATCGGAACCTCTCGGCCGTCGATCTCGATGACGACATTGTCGATGCCGAGCCCGAAAACCGTGGCCATCAGATGTTCGACTGTGGCGATGTGCTCGCCTGCCGGATCGCCGAGCATGGTGCACAGATCGGTGGCGCCGACCTCGGAAACCAGCGCGCGGAACTCCCGGACTTCGCTTCCATTCGAAAGCTGGAACACGACACCCGTATCAGCGTCTGCCGGCAGGAAATGAACGGTAACGGAATTGCCGCTGTGAACGCCGGTGCCGGTCAGCGTCGCACGCGATCTAAGTGTCGTCTGATAGTCGTGCAAAACAAACCCCATAGCCCATACTGCCTACGTCCGCTTCATAAGCCCAAGGGCGCGGCTCTTTGATCGGCAGGCAGGGCCACTTCCCCGAATCCCAGCAAACCGAAATTGATCGCGGCGAAGATAGTGGTCCGGCAGGAAGTCTCCAAATCACGGTTTCTTACTCTGTGTAACCGCGATCCGAAGCGGATGCAGTCTCCTAACTCCTTGTTTTACACGCACTTTTAACATTAACAGGCAAACAATTTCTTGTCTGCCTGTTAACAACTATTACGGACCGTTAACAGGTCAGTTGGCCTGGCGGCGCAGGAATGCCGGAATCTCCAGTTGATCGTCTTCCTGGACAGCCCTGCTCTGCGGCGTCAGCCGGCCCTGGTCGTCCAACTGGCCGCGGCGTGGCGCGTAAAGCTGCGGATCCTGGCTGGCAAGGCGGCGCACTTCGGGTGCCGCCTGGCGCAGTTTCGGCTCGCGCGGCTGCGCCGGCTGCAGCCGTGCAGGCTCTTCTTCGCGACGGGTAAGGCCGTTGGTCAGGCGCTTGAGCAGTCCCATCGGTCCGCTGTTCTCGTGGTCGGCCGGACGGCTTTTGGCTTCCACCTCGGCTTTCACCACCGGCGGAAAGTCCTCGACGCGCGGCATGCGCTGGGGCGCTGCCGGCTGAAGCACTTCACGCTGAGGCGCGGGCTGCATCGTTTGCTGGACCATTGGCTGCAGCATCGGCTGCGGCTGGGCCGGCGGCGCCTGGAAGATCTTGCTCTGCGGGCGGAAATCTTCCGCCTGGGAGGCCGGCGCGGAACGCGCCATCGCCGCCGCATTCGCCTCGGCGAGCTGGATTGCCTCGGCGACAGGGTCGGCGGCGCGCGGCTCGTAGCCTCCCTGCTGGACAGGCGCCGGACGGCTTTCCGTGACCGGAGCGGCCGGGCGGCTGACCGGCTTTGGCGGAGCCGTGCGGATGGCGATCGGCGCGGCAGCGATTTCTGCCGCCGATTTGTCGATGCCGGTAGCAACCACCGAGACGCGGATGACGCCTTCGAGATCCTCGTCGAACGTCGCACCCAGGATGATGTTGGCTTCCTGGTCGACCTCCTCGCGAATTCGGGTCGCCGCCTCGTCGACTTCGAACAGGGTCAGGTCGCGGCCGCCGGTGATCGAGATCAACAGCCCCTTGGCGCCCTTCATCGAGGTCTCGTCGAGCAGCGGGTTGGCGATCGCGGCTTCGGCGGCGGCCATGGCGCGACCCTCGCCGGAAGCTTCGCCCGTCCCCATCATCGCCTTGCCCATCTCGCGCATGACCGAGCGGACGTCGGCAAAGTCGAGGTTGATCAGTCCTTCCTTGACCATCAGGTCGGTGATGCAGGCGACGCCGGAATAGAGCACCTGGTCGGCCATGGCGAAAGCGTCGGCAAAGGTCGTCTTGTCATTGGCCAGCCGGAACAGGTTCTGGTTGGGGATGACGATGAGGGTATCGACGCATTTCTGCAATTCCTCGATGCCCAGATCCGCCGTCTTCATGCGGCGCTGGCCTTCGAAATGGAACGGCTTGGTGACGACGCCGACGGTGAGAATCCCCTTCTCGCGCGCCGCACGTGCAACGACCGGCGCGGCCCCCGTGCCGGTGCCGCCGCCCATGCCGGCAGTGACGAAGCACATATGGGTGTTGGAGAGATGATCGACGATCTCGTCGATGCATTCCTCCGCCGCGGCGCGTCCGACTTCCGGCTGCGACCCCGCACCCAGGCCCTCGGTGACATGCGCGCCGAGCTGGATCAGGCGATCCGCCTTGGACATGGTCAGCGCCTGCGCATCGGTATTGGCCACCACGAACTCGACGCCGCGCAAGCCGGCGGTGATCATGTTGTTGACGGCATTGCCGCCGCCGCCGCCGACACCGAACACGGTGATACGCGGCTTCAGCTCGGTGATGTCCGGCTTTTGCAGATTGATGGTCATTGTCTCCGTCCTTTGCCTTTCCCGCCGCTTCGCCGCTGCGGCCGCCTATGGGGCTGTCCCCGTCAATTTAAAAACTGTCTCTCAACCACTGACTCATTCGATGCAGTTTTCCGCCTGTCCCGGTCATCCTGAGACCAGAAATTCCTTTCGCCGGATGGCTCTCGAAATTCGCCATCTGCGGGTAGATCAGAAGCCCGACCGGCGTCGAGAAAGCCGGCCCCTTGGCCGCCTCTGGCAGGCCCGCTACACCGAGCGGACGGCCGATGCGCACATTGCGTCCGAGAATGCGGCGCGCTGCCTCGGGCAGGCCGGAAAGCTGGCTGGCCCCGCCGGTCAGCACGACGCGCTTGCCGGCGGCGTTGCCGTAGCCGGACCTGTTCAGCCGGTCGCGCAACAGTTCGAGCGTCTCGTCGATGCGCGCCCGGATGATACGCGTCATCACCGAACGCGGGATCTGAAGCGGCACCTCACCGTCCTCGCCGATCGGCTGTATCGAGACCAAGTCGCGGTCGTCGGCACTGCCGGGCAATGCCGAGCCATGCATCACTTTCAGCCTCTCGGCGGCGTCGAGCGAGGTTGACAGGCCCTTGGCCATGTCCAGCGTGACGTGGTTGCCGCCGATGGCGATGGCGTCGCCATGAACGAACTTGCCTTCCGAAAACATCGAGATCGTCGTGGTGCCGCCGCCCATGTCGATGCAGGCTGCGCCCATCTCGAGTTCGTCGTCGACCAGTGCGGCAAGCCCGCTGGCATAGGGCGTCGCCACCATGCGCTCGACCGACAGGTGCGAACGGTTGATGCAAAGCTCCAGATTGCGCAACGGTGCCGCGTCACCCGTCAGCACGTGCATGTCGACGCCGAGCTGGTCGCCGACCATGCCGCGCGGATCACGCACGCCGCGCTCGGCGTCCAGCGAAAAGCCGACGGGAAGCGAATGAATCACTTCGCGCTCGGCCCGCAGCGCCTGCTTGGCGCCGGCGGCAAGCACGCGCTTGATGTCGGCCTCGTCCGCCTCATGGCCGCCAAGGTTGATGGTTGCCGAGAAGCTTTCGCTCTTCAGCCGGCCGGCCGTCATGTTGACGATCAGCGAATCGACGGTCAGCCCGGCCATGCGCTCGGCGGCATCGACGGCAAGGCGGATGGCGTGCTCGGCCCTGTCGAGATCGATGACGACACCCGATTTCACGCCTTGCGATTTCTGGTGGCCGATGCCGATCACCTGTATGCGATGCGATCGCCCGCGCAGCAGCATGCCGTCCTCGCGCGGCTTGAGCTTGGCCACCACGCAGCAGACCTTGCTCGAGCCGACATCCAGCACCGTCATGATGCCGGACCGGCGCGACGAGGCATCGCTGTTGCCGCCAAGCCAGCTCATATCTTCGTCTCCGGCTTGCGCTTCGGCATTTTCGGCTTTTCATTGAGCGCGGCCTGACGCTGCGTCGCCGCCTCCGGCGTCAACTGGACGACGAGGCGATCGGAAAGGCGCATGTCGACGGCGGCGATATCGCGCGTCAAAAGCCCGTTCTCTCGGTCCATCCTGAGCAGATCGGCGATCGCCTGGTCCTCGCCATCCTCGGGGAGCTTGACCGTGATGCCGTTTTCCAGCTTCAGGTCCCAACGCCGTTCGCCGATGCGGATGTAGCCTTTGATCCGTGCGGCAAGCTCTGGGTATTTCTTGATCCTGGCCAGGAAATCCGGCGCCTTGGCCGGGGCGCCGGTGCCGACGATCAGCGGCAGCAGCGACTGCTTGCCGCCGGAGAATGGCGCGATCACGGCGCCGGAGCGCTCGATGACCGAAAGCTCGCTGCCCTGCTGCCAGAGCGCGAACGGCTCACGCTCCTCGATGCGCACCTCCAGCGTGTGCGGATAGACCTTGCGCACCGCCGCAACCTCGACCCAGGGCAGCGTGGCGATGCGTTCCCGCGCGGCTTCGGCATCGAAGCCGATCAGCGACGTCCAGCCATCGAGCTGCATCCTGTCGAGAATATCGATCTCGGAGGTTGCGCGGTTGCCGACGACCTTGATCTGGTCGACGGCAAAGCCGGTGCGGGCGGTGATGCCCTGGACGATAGCGTCGACATGCCCGCCGAGATAGGCGCCATAGGCACTGCCCGATACGAGCAGCGCCGCCGACAGCACGGCTGCGGAAAACGGCGGCACCTCGAAGTCGTCCTCGCCCAGACGCGCCAGCATGCGCGCCGGCCGGCGAAGCAGGCGCGGCAGCACGAAATGGTCGAACGACAACGCCACACCGAACAGCGTCGGCCCGGCCGCGCCCTTCCCCTTGCCCTGTCCCCACCTCAACGCAGACACGAAGCGTCCTCCACCATCCAACTCAACAAATCGCCGAACGAGTGTCCCGCCTGCGCGGCGATCTCAGGCACCAAGGATGTCGGCGTCATGCCGGGCTGAGTGTTGACCTCGAGCCAGACAATTTCGCCGTTCTCGGAGTGTCGATCATCATAACGGAAGTCCGACCGGGAAACGCCCCGGCAGCCGATAGCTTGGTGAGCCCTGAGCGTCAGTGTCTGTATTTTTTGGTAAATATTCGGTGAAATTTTTGCAGGGCATTCGTGTTTTGATCCGCCCGCGACGTATTTTGAATCATAGTCGTAGAAGGAATGGCCGGTCGGGATGATCTCGCAGACGCCAAGCGCCACATCGCCCATCACCGCGCAGGTCAACTCCCGCCCGTGCACATAGCGCTCCGCCATGACGGTATCGCCATACTTCCAGTCGGACGAACCGATGACCTGCGGCGGATGCGACTGCCCTTCGTGCACGATGACGACACCGAAGCTCGACCCCTCATTGACCGGCTTGACGACGTAGGGCGGCTTCATCGGGTGCTTGTTCTGGATGGCGAAGCGATTGACCACCTTCGATTCGGCAACCGGTATGCCGACAGACTTGGCGATCTTCTTGGCTTGCTCCTTGTTCATGGCAAGCGCGGAGGCGAGCACGCCGGAATGGGTGTAGGGGATGGCAAGATATTCGAGGATGCCCTGGATGGTGCCGTCCTCGCCGAAAGGACCATGCAGCGCATTGAAGGCAACATCAGGCTTGAGCTCGGCAAGCACCGACCCAACATCGCGCGAGACGTCGACGCGAGTGACCTGGTAGCCTTCCGTCTCGAGCGCATCGGCACAGGCTTTTCCCGAAGACAAGGACACGGGCCGCTCGGACGAGAATCCACCCAGAAGGACGGCCACGTGCTTGCTTTTCATTTCCCGTCATTCCCTATCACGGCGGGCCCTTTCACTGCGGGTCTGCATCTCACACGCCCCGGAAAGGGCCATACACTCAAACGCTCGGAGCAGTCCCTGCTCTGATGATTTCTGCACCATCGAGTCCCCGAGTTTCCCGGCAGGCAGCCCCTGACGGAAAAACGCTGGTGACGCGTCGAAACGACTCAAATCAGGAAACGCTTCAGGCAGAGAATCAGAGAGTTGAATCGCTGGCAAGTCCTTACGATTCCGCGAGATTCACTTTCCGCAAAAACGGCCGCGAAAACTGTGTTGTTGGGTCCTTACAGCAACTGTCCGAGGAATTCCTGGACCTCGTGCCCCGGCCGGAACTTGCCGATGCGCTTGATTTCCCAATGCAGCCGGATGCCCGACCGTTCGAGCACGCGCGCGCGCACCGTCTCGCCAAGATATTCAAGGTCGTAGCCGGTCGCGGTTCCCGTGTTGATCATGAAGTTGCAATGCATCGGCGACATCTGCGCGCCGCCGATCATCAGCCCCCGACAGCCCGCTCTGTCGATCTCCTTCCAGGCCGAGGTGCCCTCCGGATTCTTGAAGGTCGAGCCGCCGGTCTTTTCGCGGATCGGCTGCACGGTCTCGCGATGGTGCTGGACGGCGTCCATTGCCGCCTTGATCGCGGCCTTGTCTGCCAAAACGCCTTCGAATACCGCTGACGTGAAGATCAGCCCGGCAGGTGCTGCCGAATGGCGATAGGCGTAGCCCATATCGGCGTTGCTCAGCGTATGCACATTGCCCTTGCGGTCGAGCGCCCGCACCTCGACAACGCGCTCGCGCGTCTCGACGCCATTGGCGCCGGCATTCATCCTCAGCGCACCGCCGATGGCGCCCGGAATGCCGTGGTAGAACTCAAAGCCGCCTATGCCAGCCTGATAGGCGACAGCGGCAAGGCGTTTGTCGGGCGTCGCCGCACCCGCCTTGATTGTGGTTGGCGCAATCACTTCGGCTTCGCCAAAGCCCTTGGCCGAAAGCCGGATGACGAAGCCCGCAATACCGCCGTCACGGACAAGCAGGTTCGAGCCGATACCGACGGTGGTCAGTGGTATCTCTTCGGGCACTGCTCCCAGGAACGCAACGAGATCGTCTTCGTCGGCCGGCTGGAACAGCGCGTCGGCCAGCCCGCCGGCGCGGAACCAGGTGATCTTGTCCATCTCGGCATTGGGCGTGATGCGGCCGCGCAGGCCGGCAAGCCGGCCGCCAAGCTTGTCGATCAATGCCTGGCCACGCATCATGAGGCAGTACCGCCGAGTTCCCTGGGCAGCGCGTAGGCCCATTGCGTGATATTGCCGGCACCGAGGAAGACGATGAAATCGCCTGGTTTGGCCAGGTCGCGGATAACCGGCGCAATCGCCGCGGGGCCTTCGATGTAGCGCGCGTCGCGATGGCCGCCGGAGCGGATGCGCGACACCAATGCCTCGGACGTCACGCCGTCGATCGGCTCTTCGCCTGCCGCATAGACCGGCGCCACCATCACCGTGTCGGCATCGTTGAAGCAGACGGAAAACTCGTCGAACAGGTCGTGAAGCCGGGTGAAGCGGTGTGGCTGGGCAATGGCGATGACGCGGCCCTTGGTGGCATCGCGCGCCGCCTTGAGAACCGCCGTGATCTCGACCGGATGGTGGCCGTAATCATCGAACACATCGACGCCGTTCCACGAACCGGTACGGGTGAAGCGCCGCTTGACGCCGGCGAAGGACGACAGGCCCTTCCTGATCGCCTCGGCCGAAAGGCCGAGTTCATGCGCGACGGCGATCGCCGCCGTCGCATTCGCGACGTTGTGACGGCCGGGCATCGGCAGGCGCAGGCCTGATATCGTCGACTGGCCGCCGGTCTTGCGGTCGCGGATCACCACGTCGAATTCCGAGGTCGGGCCATCCATGCGGTGATTGATGAAACGCACGTCGGCCTGTGCGTTCTCGCCATAGGTGATGACGCGCCGGTCCTCGATGCGGCTGACCAGCGCCTGCACCTCGGGATGGTCGGTGCACATGACGCCGAAGCCGTAGAACGGTACGTTTTCGACGAACTGGCGAAAGGCCTCGCGCACCTTGTCGAAGGAGCCGTAATGGTCGAGATGCTCGGGATCGATGTTGGTGACGACGGCAATCTCGGCCGGCAGCTTCAGGAACGTACCGTCGCTCTCATCGGCCTCCACCACCATCCATTCGCCATCGCCCATGCGGGCGTTGGTGCCGTAGGCATTGATGATGCCGCCATTGATCACGGTCGGATCGAGCCCGCCGGCCTCGAGCAGCGTCGCCACCATCGAGGTCGTCGTCGTCTTGCCATGCGTGCCGCCGATGGCCACCGCCTGCCGGAAGCGCATCAGTTCCGCCAGCATCTCGGCGCGACGGACAATGGGGAGCAGTTTCTCGCGTGCGGCCTTCAGCTCCGGATTGGATTTCTTGATCGCCGTCGAGACGACGACCACTTCGGCATCGCCGATATTGTCGGCATGATGACCGACAAAGCACTCGATGCCCTTGTCGCGCAGCCGCTGCACATTGGCGCTGTCGGCCTGGTCGGACCCTTGCACCTGGTAGCCGAGATTATGCAGCACCTCGGCGATGCCGCTCATGCCGATACCGCCGATGCCGATGAAATGCACGAGGCCGATCGTCTGCGGCATCTTCATACGTGCGTCTCCTTCCTGAATTCCGATACGCTTTTCTTCGACGCAATAGCCTCTGTCAGATCAGCGAGCAACCGTGCCGCGTCCGGTTTTCCGGCCGATTTGGCCGCCGCTGCCATTGTGGTCAGCCGCTCCGGATTGTCCATCAGCGCTCCGACGAGCGCGGCGATGCGCTCGGGCGAAAGCGTCGATTGCGGATGCACTTCGGCGCCGCCTGCCGCCGCCAATGCCGCGGCATTGGCTGCCTGGTCGTGGTCGAGCGCATGCGGATAGGGCACCAGCAGCGCCGGCCGGCCGATCACCGCGATTTCCGATACGGTCGATGCGCCGGACCGCGACATCACCAGATGCGCCGCAGCCAGGCGCGCCGCCATGTCGGTGAAGAAGGGCGACACCTCAGCCTCGACGCCAAGGGCGGCATAGGCCGCCTTCACCCGCCCGACATCGTCGGCACGCGCCTGCTGGGTGATATCAAGCCGCCCGCGTTGTGCATCGGAAAGCTGTCGAACCGCCGCCGGCACCGCATCGGAAAAGAATTGTGCGCCCTGACTGCCGCCGAACACCAGGAAGCGGAACCGCTGCTCCCCGGTCGACGCCGCATAGGGCGTCTTTGCCGCCTCCAGCACTTGCGGCCTGACCGGATTGCCGGTCGTCACCGTCTTGGCGCCTGCAGCGCTTGAATCTTCCGGCAAGAACCCGCCGGCGATGGCATCGACACGGCCGGCGAGCGCCCGGTTCGCGCGCCCCATCACCGCGTTCTGCTCGTGGATCAGCGTCGGCACCTTGCGCCGCGTCGCCGCGTAGAGCGGCGGCAGCGTCGGATAGCCGCCGAAACCGACCACGACGGCTGGCTTGACCCGACCGATCACGGCCGACGCCTGCCGCACGCCGCCCCAGATCTTCCAGAAGGCGGCGAGCACGGCGAACGGGTTTTTCGAGCCGATGGTCGCCGACTGGATCGGATGGATGCCCGCCGCCGGGAACTGGCCGGCAAAACGCTCGGCACGATCATCGGCGGCCAGATGCACCGTCCAGCCGCGCCTGATCAACTCGTGCGCCAGCGCCTCGGCCGGGAAGAGATGCCCGCCCGTGCCGCCGGCCGCCAGAAGGATCGCGCCCCTCGACATTTCACTCCGCCGGCATGGCGCGCCGCGACGGCGCGAAGCCCAATTGCTTGCGCTTTTCCGGCCGCTTGCGCGTCAGCGCCAGCACCATGCCCATCGAGATGGCGATGGCGATCTGCGAGGAGCCGCCATAGGAGATGAACGGCAAGGTCATGCCCTTGGCCGGCATCAGCTGCAGATTGACGGCCATGTTGATGACCGACTGCAGACCGAAGACCGTGACCAGGCCGCCGACCGCATAGCGTGTGAAATCGTCCTGCTCCTTGAGCGCGGTGCCGAGGCCGCGCAGCACGATGAAGGCGAAGATGGTCATGATGAAGAAGCACATGATCAGTCCGAACTCCTCGCCGGCCACCGAGTAGACGAAATCGGCATGGCTGTCGGGTATCACCCGCTTGACGGTGCCCTCGCCCGGCCCGACGCCGAACCAGCCGCCATTGATCAGCGCATCGCGGCCCATATCGACCTGGAACGTGTCGCCCTCGCCGGTCATGAAGCGATCGATGCGGCCGGCGACATGCGGGAACACGGTGTAGGCGGCAAACACGCCGCCGACGCCGACAGCGCCCAGCGCGATGATCCACAGCCATGGCAGCCCGGCCATGAAGAACATCACCCCCCAGGTGCCGAGCACCAGCATGGTCTGGCCGAAATCGGGCTGCGCCACCAGCAGCGAGATGACGAGGGCCAGCAGCAGCATGGCGAACAGATTGCCTGGAATGTCGGGCTGGCGCTTGTGTTCGGCAAACAGCCAGGCGCAGATGACGACGAAGGCAGGCTTCAGGAATTCCGACGGCTGCAGCGACACTCCGGCGAGCGACACCCAGCGACGCGCGCCCTTCACCTCGACGCCGATGTAGAGCACCGCCACCATCAGCACCAGCGTGATGCACAGCATCGCCAGGGCCATGCGCCTGATCTGCCGCGATTCCAGGAAGGAGACGGCCAGCATCACGCCAAGTGCGGGAATGGTGAAGATGATCTGCCTCGTGGCGAAGTGGAAACTGTCCAGGCCGATGCGCTGGGCCACCGCCGGGCTTGCCGCGAAAGACAGCACTATGCCGAGCCCCATCAGCGACAGGAACGCGGCCAGGAACCAGCGATCGATCGTCCACCACCAGGTGGCAACCGGGCTTTTGTCGAGACGGCTTTGCATTATCGTGCCCCTCCGATGAGCTTCACGCCATCAATAGTGCTCGCAGCTTGCCTGAAGGCTTCGCCGCGCACTTCGAAATTCTTGAACTGGTCGAAACTGGCGCAGGCCGGCGAAAGCAGCACCACCACCTCGCCATCGCCATCGTCCCTGGCCGCATCGCTTGCCGCATGCTCGACTGCTGCGGCCAGCGTGCCGGAGATCTCGTAGGGCACCGCCTCGCCGAGCGTCGCCGAGAAGGCTGGTGCGGCCTCGCCGATCAGATAGGCCTTGGCGATGCGCGGAAAGAGGCCGCGCAACGGCTCGATGCCACCCTCTTTCGGCAACCCGCCGGCGATCCAGTAGATGCGCGGAAAGGAGGACAATGCGGGCGCTGCCGCATCGGCATTGGTCGCCTTGGAATCGTTGATGAACAGCACATGGCCCTTGCGGCCGACCTGCTCCATGCGGTGCGCCAGCCCGGGAAAGCTCTCCAGCCCCGACTGGATCTCGCCCAGCTCGAGCCCGACCTTGAGGCAGGCGGCGAGAGCGGCCAGCGCATTCTGCGCATTGTGCTGGCCGCGCAGCGAGCCGACGCCCTCGAGAAAGGCAACCCGGCTGTAACGGCCGTGCACCGCCTCCATCAGATCGGTGCCGTCGGCGAAATAGCCGTCGGTCAGCGGCAGGCGCTTCGAAATGCGGATGACGTGCCGGCCTGCCCGCTCCAGCCGGTCGGCGAGCTGGGCGCACCAGGAATCGTCGACGCCGACGACGGCCGTTTCGCTGCCGGCCGCCAGCCGTTCCTTGATCGCGGCGTAGTGCTGCATCGTGCCATGACGGTCGAGATGATCGGGCGTCAGGTTGAGCAGGACGCCGGCGGTCGGATTGATCGAGGGCGCCAGGTCTATCTGGTAGGACGAGCATTCCACGACATAGTGCCGCCCCGGTTCCGGCGGATCGAGGGTCATCACCGCGCGGCCGATATTGCCACCCATCTGCGTGTCGCGTCCGGCCGATTTCAGGATATGCGCCGTCAGCGCCGTGGTCGTCGATTTGCCGTTGGTGCCGGTTATGGCGATGAAGGGTGCAGCCGGCGCCAGCAAGGTCCGCTGCCGGCAGAACAGCTCGATGTCGCCAATGATCTCGACGCCTGAAGCGCGCGCCAGTTCCACCGTCCAGTGCGGCTTCGGATGCGTCAGCGGCACGCCGGGCGACAGCACGAAGGCCGAGAACTTCGCCCAGTCGGCGCCACGCAGGTCGCCGGTTCCGATACCGACCGCCGCGGCATTGGCGACACTGCCGGGATTGTCGTCCCAGGCGAGCACCTCCGCCCCGCCCTCGATCAACGCGCGCGCAGTGGCGATCCCCGAGCCGCCGAGCCCGAAGAGCGAAACGCGCTTGCCTGCGAAGGATGCGGCGGGGATCAAGCGGCCTCCTATCGGAGCTTGAGGGTCGACAAGCCGACCAGCGCCAGGATGACGGCGATGATCCAGAAGCGGATCACCACCTGGCTTTCGGTCCAGCCGAGCTTTTCGAAATGATGGTGGATCGGCGCCATCAGGAACACCCGCTTGCCGGTCATCTTGAAGTAGCCGACCTGGATGATGACCGACAGGATCTCGACGACGAACAGGCCGCCGACGATGACCAGCACGATTTCGTGCTTGGTGGCAACCGCAACCGTGCCGATCAGCCCGCCAAGCGCCAGCGAGCCGGTATCGCCCATGAAGATCGCCGCCGGCGGTGCGTTGAACCACAGGAAGCCGAGGCCGGCGCCGATCACTGCGCCGAGGACCACCGCCAATTCACCGGTGCCGGGCACGAAATGGATCTGCAGATACTCGGCGAACACCGCATTGCCGGACAGGTAGGCGATGACGCCGAAGGACGCCGCCGCGATCATGATCGGCACGATCGCCAGGCCGTCGAGGCCATCGGTCAGGTTCACCGCGTTGCCGGCGCCAACGATGACGAAGCACGAGAACGGGATGAAGAACCAGCCGAGATTGATGAGGAACTCCTTGGCGAAGGGGAAGGTCAGCGACGACGAGAACGGCGCCTGGCCGTTGTGCATGATCACCCAGGCGGCGATGCCGGCGATGACGAACTCAAGCCCCAGCCGCGCCTTGCCGGAAAAGCCGAGATGCGATTGCTTCGTCACCTTGAGATAATCGTCGTAGAACCCGATCGAGCCGAAACCCAGGGTCACCAGCAGCACCACCCAGACATAGATGCTGGATAGGTTCGCCCACAGCAGCGACGAGCCGATGATGCCGCACAGGATCATCAGCCCGCCCATGGTCGGCGTGCCGGCTTTCTTGAAATGCGTCTGCGGCCCGTCGGCACGGATCGGCTGGCCCTTGCCCTGCCGCAGCCTCAGCGAATTGATGATGGCCGGGCCGAAGATGAAGACGATCAGCGCCGCGGTGATCAGCGCGCCGCCGGTGCGGAAGGTTATGTAGCGGAAGACGTTGAAGACCGAGATCTTGTCCGCGAATTCGACGAGCAGTGTGAACATGCGATTCGGTCCCCGGACCTGGCTCTAGGTCTGTTTGGCGGTTGCGGCTGCCGCCGGAAATTTGCTGAGCAGTGCGTCGACCAGTTTGGAAAACCCGATGCCTTTCGACGATTTGATCATCACCACGTCGCCCGGCTTCAGCGCCGACAGAAGCACCAGTTTCAGATCCTCTGCGCCGGCGCGATACTCTGTCTCGATCTCATCAGGCAGGATGTCAGCCAGCGCCCGCATTTGCGGGCCGGCGAGAAACACCGTGCGCGTCTCGGTGCCGATGATGAGATCGGCAAGGGCAGCGTGCAGCTTCGCCGAATGATCGCCGAGCTCGAGCATGTCGCCGAGCACCGCGATGCGCCTGCCTTCGCCTGACACCGGCGTCGCATTGAGCAGCGCCATCGCTGCGCTCATCGACGCCGGATTGGCGTTGTAGCTCTCGTCGATCAGCGTGATCGGACCTTTCGGGTGGCGCAGCACATGGCGCTTGCCGCGTCCGCGTTCGGCCGAAAGATCGGCCAGCGCCAGCGCCACCCTGGCGATGTCGGCGCCGACCAGGTGCGCGGCGCCCAGCACAGCCAGCACATTCTGCACCATGTGTCGGCCCGGCGCGCCGACCCTGACGGTGATCTCCTGACCGCCGATCTTGGCGGTGATGACGGAATGATCGGCATGCAGCGCGCATGTCAGCAGCTTGAAGGTTGCACGGGCATTCTCGCCAAAGCCGTAGATGTGCTCGACGCCGGCGGCTCTCGCCATCTTGTCCAGAAGCTTCCAGCGCGGGTCGTCGCGGTTGAGAAGGACGGCGCCGTCCGGTTCCAGCCCTTCGAAAATCTCGGCCTTGGCCTTGGCGATCTCGTCCAGATTGCGGAAGAAGCCGAGATGTGCCGCCGCGATCAGCGTGACGATGGCGACATGCGGTCGGACCATTCTGGCCAGTGGCCGGACCTCGTCGGGATGATTCATGCCGATCTCGAACACGGCATAGTCGCAATCCACAGGCATCCGCGCCAGCGTCAGCGGCACGCCCCAGTGGTTGTTGAAAGACTGCGCCGATGCGTGCACCTTGCCGGCCACGGACAGCACATGGCGCAGCGCTTCCTTGGTGGTGGTCTTGCCCGCCGAACCGGTCACCGCGATGATCTTGGCATTCGAGCGCGCGCGGGCGGCCAGCCCCAGCTTTTCCAGCGCGGCCAAGACGTCCTGCACGACGATCATCGGCGCCGTCAGCCGCCCGAGCGACGGCAGCTTGCCCTCGGCGACGACCAGCACGCCGGCGCCGGCCTTGATGGCGGCGGTCGCGAAATCATGGCCGTCCATCGCCTCGCCCTTGATCGCGAAGAAAGCATCGCCCGGCTCAAGGCTGCGGCTGTCGATCGAGATGCCGCTGATACCCTCCGGCATCGGACCGAGCGGTCGTCCGCCCATGGCGGCGACGAGATCCTCTGAGGTCCACAGGAAGCTCATGCGGCGTGCTCCTGGAGCGCGGCGCGGACTTCCTCATGGTCGGAAAAATGCAGCGTTTCGGCGCCGACGGTCTGGCCTTCCTCATGCCCCTTGCCGGCCACGATCAGCGTATCGCCGGCATGGAGCATGGCGACTGCCTGGTGGATCGCCTTGCGCCGGTCACCGATCTCGATGGCGCCGGGTGCAGCGGCAAGAATCGCGGCACGGATCGTTTCGGGCACTTCCGAGCGCGGATTGTCGTCGGTGACGATGACGACATCGGCGAGCCGCGTGGCGATCTCGCCCATGATCGGACGCTTGCCACGGTCGCGGTCGCCGCCGCAGCCGAACACGACGATGACGCGGCCGGTGGTGAACGGCCGGACCGAAGCCAACACGTTTTCCAGCGCGTCCGGCTTGTGCGCGTAATCGACATAGACGGGCGCACCGTTGGCAGCGGTGCCAACAAGGTCCAGCCGGCCCGGGGCGCCCTTCAATTTCTCCAACGCCATCAGGGCTTTGGCGGCAGGTGTTCCAGTAGAAATGGCGAGGCCCGCCGAAACCAGGGCATTGGCGATCTGGAAATCGCCGGCCAGCGGCAGATCGATCTCGTGGAGAACGCCATCGACTTCCACCTCGGCACGCTGGCGGTGGCGCTCGTGCTCGACCCGCTTCAGTGTCAGGAACCCGCCGTGGCGGCCGACCGTCAGCACATCCAGTCCCGCGGCCCTTGCCGCCTGGATCGTCGGCTCCGACCAGGGATCGTCGGCAAAGATGACGGCCGGCGCGCCCTTCGGCAGCAGCGCGTCGAACAGGCGCAGCTTGGCGCGATGATAGTCCTCGACTGTCGGATGATAGTCCATATGATCGCGGCCGAGATTGGTGAACCCGCCGGCTGCGAGTTTGACGCCGTCAAGCCGGCGCTGATCGAGACCATGGCTGGAGGCCTCCATCGATGCGTGGGTGACGCCGGCATCCGCCAGTTCGCGCAGCAGCCTGTGCAGGTCGACCGGGTCGGGGGTGGTCAGCGAGCCGTACTCGTTGCGGCCCGGCGCCACCACGCCGGTCGTGCCGATCGAAGCAGCGGCAAAGCCTGACTGCTCCCAGATCTGCCTGGTGAAAGCCGCAACCGATGTCTTGCCGCTAGTGCCGGTCACCGCGACCATGGTTTGCGGCTGCCTGCCGAAGTAGCGGGCCGCACTCAGCGCCAGCGCCAGGCGCGGATCGTCGACAGCGAAAACCGGCACCGGCAGTCCGGTGACGGCGCCGCTGCCCTTGCCGGTCACGATCGCCGCGGCGCCGCGCTTGGCGGCATCGGCGGCATAGGCCGCGCCATCGGTCTTGGTGCCAGCGAGCGCGAAGAAGACCACGCCCGGTCCTACCTGGCGGGAATCCGAAGAAATCCCGGTAACCTCCGCATCGAAGGACGCTGTCCCCTCGACAGGCAGGATACCGGCTAGGTCTTTCAGCTTCATCGAACCCCGTTCATAGCAACAAAATAGCGCGCAGTTGCCGGCGCGCCCTCAGAATCACTGATAGGAAACCAGCGTTGCGCCATTTTCATGGCTGAAATCTGGCTTCACGCCAAGCATGGAAGCCGAACGTCGGATAATGTTTGCAGCCATGGCGCCAGCATTCGAGGCGGCCGTCGCACCCATGCCGGGTTTTTCCGGCTTCGGTTCGTCGGCGATGGTAAGCACGATGTATTGCGGATCGTCCATCGGGAACGCCGCGACGAAGGCATTGAAGTTCTTGTCCTTTGAGTAGCGGCCGTTGACAACCTTCTCGGCCGTTCCCGTCTTGCCGCCGACGCGATAACCTGGAACCCTGGCGTTCCTGCCTGAGCCTTTCTCGGCATTGAGTGCATAGAGATAGCGCATGTTCTCGGAGGTCTTGTCGCTAACGACTTTCTTGGCCACCGACATCGCCTGTTCCTGCGCTCGTCTCAGGAATGTCGGCTGGATCAGATAGCCGCCGTTCATCAGCGCGGCACAGCCAACCGCCGTCTGCAGCGGCGTCGTCGACACACCGTGACCAAAGGCGATGGTGATCGAATGGACCTGTTTCCAGACCTTTGGCTCGGTCGGGCGGGCGACCTCAGGCAGTTCCGTCTGCATTCTCTCGAGGATGCCCAGGCGATGCAGGAATTCGCGGTGCCCCTCGATGCCAACCGCTTCGGCTTCCTTGGCCGAACCGATGTTGGACGAATAGATGAACACTTCGGGCACCGACAGCACCCGGGACTTGCCATGAAAATCATGGATGGTCTGGCGGCCGATCCTGATCGGGCGCGTAGCGTCGAAACGGCTTTCCAGCGTCACTTTGCCGGAATCGAGCGCCATGGCGGTGGTAAAGCTCTTCAAGGTCGAGCCCATCTCGTAGAGCCCGGCCGACATGCGGTTCAAGCGGTCCTTGTCGTGCGCATTATAGGGGTTGTTCGGATCGAAGTCCGGAACCGAGGCCATCGCGACCACTTCGCCGGTCTTGACGTTGAGAACGACGGCGCCCGCCGCGATTGCGCGGTATTTTTCCATCCCGGTGGCGACCTCGTCACGCACGATATGCTGGACGCGCAGGTCGATCGAGAGCTGCACCGGCCTCAGATCCTTGGCCACCGCCAGGCCGGACGCCTGAAGATCGCTCAGCCCCTGTTCGTCGATGTATTTCTCCATGCCGGAGATGCCCTGGTTGTCGATGTTGGTGAGGCCGACAATGTAGGACGAGGTTTCGCCGGCCGGATAGAAACGGCGCTTTTCGGTGCGGAAGCCGATGCCGGGAATGCCGAGCTGCAGAATCTCAGATTGTTGCTTGGGCGTCAGTTGCCGCTGCAGCCAGACGAAGCCGGCGCCGCTCTTCAGCTTGTGATAGGTCTGCTCGTAGTCGATTTCGGGAAGCACCGTCGCCAGTTTTTCGATCGCCTCGTCGGCGTCGACAATGCGGCGCGGTTCGGCAAACAGCGACGCCGTCTTGATGTCGGTCGCGAGAACTTCGCCGTTGCGGTCGACGATGTCGGGCCGCGACGCCGTCACCCGGCTCTGCGGACCGCCGGACAGGTCGGGGTTCTGGAAACCGAGATAGACCAGCCGCCCGGTGATGGTCAGATAGATGCCGAAAAACACCGCCATCGTCATCACGACGCGGGTCCTGCCCTTGCCGCCTGTCGCCTTGCGGGCGCCTTCGACCACAATCGATCCGTCGTCGCCGGACTTGGCGCGGCGCGTCAGCAGACTGGTGATCACTGGAAGTCTGGCGATCATTGGACGATGCCTCCGGTGACCACGGGGTCGTTGCCCATCGGTTCCTTGCTGGAACTGTCGGCCATGCCGCCCAGCCGCTCGGACGAAAGGTCCTCGATGGTGAGGGGTTTTGCCGGCAGATCGTCCAGCCCGATGATCTGGCGGGCGCTGACCGGCTCGAGCTCGAGTTGCGATTTATAGGTCTCGGCCAGCTTTTGCAGGCGCGACGGTTGGGTAAGCAGGCTCCAGTCCGCCTTGAGGAGATCGATCGTGTCCTCCTCGTAGCGGATCTGCGCCTGGATTTTGTGCACCGCCGCCAATTGTTCCTCGGCCTCGCGCTTGGTCTTGAAGGTCAAGGCCGCGGCCGAAACCATGACGGCGATAAGGACTATGTCGCTGGTACGAAACACGTGCTCACCTCTCTCCCGGCCGCTCGGCACCGGGAAGTTTTGGGTCAGGAAGTTTTGGAAGACCGAAAATCGAAAAATCGCCGGCGCGCGCCGGCGCGTCGGTGCGGATCGCAGCGCGCAGCCTTGCCGAGCGTGCCCGCGGATTGGCCGATATCTCGGCCTCACCGGGCGTCACGCCGCTGCCCACCTTTTTGAATGTGGCGCTGCGCGCCTGCGCCTCGGGCAGGTGCCGCGATCCGGTCGCCGCATCGGCGCGATCGGCGATGAAGCGCTTGACGATGCGGTCTTCCAGGGAATGGAACGTCACCACGGCCAGCCGTCCGCCCGGTTTCAGCACGCGTTCAGCCGCAAACAGCGCTTTGGCCAGTTCGCCGAGTTCGTCATTGACGAAAATGCGCAGCGCCTGGAAGACGCGGGTCGCTGGATGGATCTTGTCCTTCGGCGCGCGGCCGATATGCGTCTCAATGGCGTCTGCAAGGTCGAGCGTGCGCTCGAACGGATGTTTTTCGCGACGGCTTTCAATCATGCGGGCGATGCGGCCGGCATGGCGCTCTTCGCCAAGAAACCCGAAGATGCGGGCAAGATCGCCCACCTTGAAAGAGTTGACGACATCGGCGGCGCTGAGGCCAGCCTGCGCCATGCGCATATCGAGCGGTCCGTCGGCACGGAACGAAAAACCGCGCTCCGCCTGATCGATCTGCATGGAGGAGATGCCGATGTCGAGCACGACGCCGTCAGCGCTTTCGACATGCTCGTCCAATGTCGAGAACGGCGCCTGAACAAGCCGGAGCCTGCCGCCCGATTGTTGCTCGAGAACACGACCGGCAGCAATCGCATCCGGATCGCGGTCGATCGCGACAACCGAGGCGCCGCTCGCCAGAATGGCTTTGGAGTAGCCGCCGGCGCCGAATGTGCCGTCGACGACCACCTCGCCCGTCTTGGGCGAAAGCGCCTCCAGCACTTCGGCAAGGAGGACCGGAATGTGACGGGCTGGTCCGCCAACGGCGTGAGGGTCATCGCCGTAGCCCGCCATCATTCCGGCCGCTCCCCAGGCTTCGTCCCCTGCCGAAGCTGCAGAAGCCGGGCGCGTGCTTCCACCCCATAGGCGGTGAGCCGTCCAGGTTCCCAGATCTGAAAGAAATTGCCGCGGCCGACAAAAGCCGCTTCTGCGGAAATGCCGGTATGCTCGCGGATGAAATCGGTCATCGAGATGCGGCCGTCCTGATCGAGCTTGAGAAAGGTTCCATCGCCATGGCAGAAGAACGACATGTCGTCCGAGGTCTGCAGGAAGGGGTCTTCCTGCGCGATGCGCTGCTCGTAGCGGTCGAGCAGGTCGAGCCCGCCGACATCCATCGCCGGACGGTCCAGGCAGCGCAGCGCATAGAGTTCCGAATAACCGCGCTTCTGCACAACCGCACGGAAATGCGCTGGAACGGACACCCGCCCCTTCGCATCGATCCTGTTCACCGCGCTTGACAGAAACCGGTCCATTACGCGTTACGGCCGCTTGCGCCGCCGCACCCCTCTGCATCTTCCCGCCCGCGCCGCCGCAGCGCGGTCCCTGCCCAAAACTCACTTCGTTCCAGACGGCAAAAACAGGCGAACGCGCAGCCGCCGCGGCTGCCCGATTGGCGTACGCTTCACCCTGACGCGGAACGAAGGCTTGAATATCTGAATGGGATATCATGGGGTACTATGGGCGTCAACGGGAATAGGCTTCACAAAAACGCGCGCCACAACCGATGAGGGCAGCTTTGACGGCACTCCCGCGTTTATGCTCCATTAAGCCTAACGAACCGTTTAGAGCCGATTGGCCTGACCGGAGGCGGCTTGCCGCGGAGCGCCACCACGCATAGCGTTGGCCTGTCTTTTCTCGGTCAGAAACAGGTTCTTTTCTCGGTCAGAAGGTGGAAAATACATGTCCGAAACAGCCAAGTCGCGCGCGGCCACCCTCGCCCATTTGCGTGGCGTCAAGCTCGCCAAGGGCGACCCGGTCTCGCTGCCGCTGACAATGACGACCACTTTCCATCTGCCCGGCAATCCGGCCGGCGTCAGCCAGTACGGGCGCTACGACAATCCGACATGGGAAGCGGTGGAAGACATGCTCGGCCACCTCGAGGACGCGCCGACCGTAGCGTTCCCGTCGGGCATGGCCGCGATCGCTGCGGTCTTCTTCGCGCTGCTCAAGGCGGGCGATCGCATCCTGTTGCCGTCCGATGGTTACTACACGCCGCGCCTGCTTGCCGAGCGCTTCCTCAAACCTTTCGACCTCCCGTTCGACACACGACCGACCAAGTCCTTTGTGGACGGCGGTTTTTCCGGCTACCGGCTGGTGTTCGTCGAGACCCCATCCAATCCTGGGCTGGACATTTGCGACCTGGCCGGCGTGGCGCGCCTTGCGCACGAGGCCGGCGCGCTGGTCGTCGCCGACAACACCACGATGACGCCTTACGGTCAGCGCCCGCTCGACCTCGGCGCCGATATCGTCGTTGCCGCTGACACCAAGGCTCCCAATGGCCATTCCGACGCGCTGTTCGGCCATGTCGCCAGCCGTGACGCCGGGATCATCTCCGCCATCCGCGAGTGGCGCAAACTGTCGGGCTCGATCCCCGGGCCATTCGAAGCCTGGCTGGTCCATCGAGGCCTCGAGACGCTGGAAGTCCGCTTCGAGCGCATGTGCAAATCGGCCGAACTGATCGCCCGACGCCTGACAAATCATCGGGCCGTGAAATCCGTCCGCTTTCCTGGACTGGAGGATGACCCTTCGCACAATCTGGCGACCACCCAGATGCAACGTTTCGGCTTCCTTGTCGGCCTCGACCTGGGGAGTGAAGCCAGGGCCGAAGCGTTCATCGGCGCCTGCGCGCTGATCCAGCCGGCGACCTCCTTCGGCGGCGTCCACTCTTCGGCCGAGCGGCGCGCCCGCTGGGGTGATGCGGTGCCGCCCGGCTTTGTTCGCCTGTCGGTCGGCTGCGAGCCGGTGGAAGCGCTTTGGCAGGCGATCGATGCGTCGCTGGCCCGGGGGCTAGACGGCGTCGACGGTTGAGCGAACCGATCACGAAGCCAGATCGTCGGCTTCGATATTGCGCCGGCCATGCAGCACACGCAGGATCTCGACTGCATCCTCGCCGACACGGTACAAGGTGAGGTATTCGCCGACGACCAGATGCCGGATGCCGGGCGCAATGTCTTCGCGCGGTGCGCCCGAGAAAGGATAAGTCGTCAGTTGCTGCCAGCGCGCTTCGATCCGGTCGAGCAGCCGGTCCGCTGCAGCCTCGTCGCCTCGCGCGATATGAAGCCAGATCGCGATCAAATCCTCTTCTGCATTTGCAGTTCGGACGATGGGCAGCAAATTCATGCTGCGTTATCGGATTTCAATCGTCTACGTGCTTCGGCCTTGATTTCATCGATCAACGCAAATCGTCCCGGTCCGCTGTCGATCCCCTCCTGCACCAGCTTGCGCAACTCCTCGACCGTGTAGCCGTGCAAGTCACGGCGGTCCTTCCATTGCCTGAGTGCGTCGCGGATCACCTCGCTCGCCGAAGCATATTCGCCTGCGGCGACCACATCGTCGACCGCCGCCGCCAATTCCGGCGAAAGCGTGATGCTGCGCTTGTCGACCTGACCCATGGTGCGCTCCTGATACTGCCCGTACTAATGCATGTCGCGCAAAAGTGTGCAGCGGTTCTGCGATAACGACATGCATAAACAACAACCCAAAGCGCGTCGCGAGAGGACGGTCGAACGCGACGCGCTTTAAGAAAGTACGATTTAATCGCACCAGTTTCAAGAAACGCTTGCTCCATGCACAGCCCAGTAAAAGCTGATTCAGTCAATGAAGCGCCTGAACCAGCAAGCGCGCCCGAAGACGCAACCTGCTGATATCAGGGAGTTTCCCCCAAGAACCTGGACGAAAACGTAGAATTTGGACGAAAATTGCCAGCTGGCCTGTAAGCCGGGTTCTGTATGGCCCTCGCCCCTTGCGGCGCGAGAACGTGGCGGCCATTCATCTTGGGCGCATATTGCCATGCGCCTCACGCAACCTACCCGGGCGGTGAGCCGGAAACAGCCCTCGAGGGTTTCCCCTCGCACCGCCCCTATTCGGTCTTGCTCCCGGTGGGGTTTACCGTGCCGCTCCTGTTGCCAGTCGCGCGGTGGGCTCTTACCCCACCCTTTCACCCTTACCACGACGGATCGTGGCGGTTTGCTTTCTGTGGCACTTTCCCTAGGGTCGCCCCCGCCGGCCATTAACCGGCACCGTGTCTCCATGGAGCCCGGACTTTCCTCACCCGCAGCCTTTCGGCTTCGCGGGTGCGGCCGCCCGGCCAGCTGGCAAGGCGTATAAAGGGATTCACATTCGAAAACGCAAACAAAAAAGCAGGTCCCAGTCTATTACGATCTATTACGCCGGCGCTCCAAGCGCGGCCAGCTGCACTTTGACCTTGCCGCAATAGGCCGCGGAAATCGGGTTCATCCGCTTGGCGCCATGGCCGGCATTGTACTTCAGGATCGTGCCGCAGGTCGTGCCGTCGCCGAGGTTGCGCGCCATGGCGAGGTATTTCATGCCGTATTTGATGTTGGTCTCGGGATCGTGGAGACCCTTGATCGAGCCGCTGTAACCCATCATCCGCGCCGTCGACGGCTTGATCTGCATCAGGCCGATCTCACCGGCGCGGCCGACCTGGTTCGGCTGAAACCTGCTCTCGATCATGATGACGGCCTTGGCGAGCGAGACCGGCACACCATTGCTGGCCGCATGACGCTCGATGATCGTCGAATACTGGCCGCTATCGCCAGCGGCCGCCGGCTTCGGCGCCGCCGCCCGGCTTTGCCGGCCGATCGACGCCGTCGTCGCCTGGTCGATGCGGGTCCTGTTGCGCTTCACATGCCGCTTGGAGACTGACTTCTTTGCAACGGCTGCCTTCTTTGCAACGACTGCCTTCTTTGCAACGACTGCCTTCTTTGCAACGACTGCCTTCTTTGCAGAGACCTTTTCCGCCTTTGCGGATGCTGGCTTTTTCGCTTTCACCACAGCAACTTTTTTCGCCTTTGCGGAGGCTGTCCTTTTTTCTCCGGCATCTTGCCCGGCTTTCGGCGTGGCAGTCTTATCGGACGCGGTCATGAAACCCTGGTCGGCCCGCTGGCTCAAAGGCGCGCCATTGGCCGCACCGATGGCAAAAGTCATTACGCCGGCAGCAACAGCTGCCGTTAAAACGGTCAATTTCTGCATGGGATCCTGTTCTGTTTGAACCGCGCGAAGAACTTCACGCAGCTACGCCAATCAACGTCGGAACATTTGGGAGGCTGTAGGTCCGACAACTTGCACGGATCGCCTTTGACGGTCGAATTGGCGGCAAAAAAGGCGGGGCAAGTCACTTTAAATGACAGGCTGTAACTTACAGCCAGGAAAAGACTACTTGGACGGAACTGCCCTCACCGAGCCAAGCAGCCGTTCCAGCGTGCGAATTGTCGATCCGTCGGCCACGCCATCCACTTTGCGTTGCCGGAAATGCCTCTGGAAAGCCTCGACCACGATTTCGGTTTGCCGGTCGAAAGCGCCTGATATCTCCACGCCATAACCGTAGAGCGCCAGCATCGACTGCAGCGCCTCGACCTCGGCAGATGCGTCGCCGGCCTTCAGCACCGCGCCGCGCCTGACGGATGCCGCTTCGACAAGATGGCCGACACCGGCCTCGAACAGGGCCTTCCATGGGAATCTCTCGCCCGGGTCGATCTTGCGTCCTGGCGCCACGTCGGAATGCGCGAGCACCCGTTGAGCCGGGATGGAATGGCGCTGAACAATCCCCTTGCACAGGCCGATCAGGGCATCGATCTGCCGTTTCGGAAAATTCCGGTAGCCCAGCGAATGTCCCGGATTGACGATCTCGATGCCGACCGAACAGGAGTTGATGTCGCTACGTCCGAACCAGGAACTCTTGCCGGCATGCCAGGCACGGTCGCTTTCCCTGACCATCTGGACGATGCGACCGTCCTCATGGACGAGGTAGTGCGACGAAACCTCGCTGGCTGGATCGCACAGCCAGGCTTCGGCGCCGGCGCCGGTCTCCATGCCGGTGTAGTGCAGCACGATCATGTCGACTGTCTCGCGTCGTGGACCGAAATTCGGCGATACCCTGACCTCGGCGCTCGGCTCGTCGGGCAGGAAGCCGCTCATGCGTGCCGCAGGCCCCGTTCGATCATCTCATAGGCCGCGTTGATCGCCGCTATCCTGCTGGTTGCGATCTTGATGAATTCCTGCGGCAGGCCGCGTGCGATCAGCCGGTCGGGATGGTTGTCCGAAACCAGCTTGCGGTAACGCTTCCTGACCTCCTCGAAGGTTTTTCCCCGCTCGATGCCGAGCACGACATAGGGATCGGCCGCACCCAGATCGACGTGCCGGGCCAGAATGCTCTGGTAATGCGCCTCCTCGATCCGGAAGATCTCGGCGATGCGATGCAGGAACTGACCTTCGCGCTCGTGGACCAGCCCGTCGGCCTTGGCGATATGGAACAGCCCGTCGAGAATGTCCTCCAGCATCGCGCAGTTCGAATGGCCGGAGCCGCAAAGCTGCGCCATGCGCGCGGCATAGGTCTCGAAGCCGGCGATGTCGCGCTTGGCCAGATCGTAGAGCCGCGCCACATTGCGCGTCTGCTCCTTCGGCACTTCGAATATCTGCTGGAAGGCGCGCACCTCGTCCTGGGTGACGATGCCGTCGGCCTTGGCCATCTTGGCCGACAGCGCGATCATCGCCACCGAGAAGGCGACGCGCCGGCGCAGGTCGGGGTCGCCGGAGAAA
This sequence comes from Mesorhizobium sp. WSM4816, assembly GCF_055811535.1. Taxonomy (NCBI): domain Bacteria; kingdom Pseudomonadati; phylum Pseudomonadota; class Alphaproteobacteria; order Hyphomicrobiales; family Phyllobacteriaceae; genus Mesorhizobium; species Mesorhizobium sp. WSM4816. Next base: position 82,513 of record NZ_JBVVQR010000009.1, read on the forward strand.
ACCGTGCGCACAGCCTCGACCACGTCGGCGACGCCGGACGAGGTTGAGGACGAAACGCGGGTGATGAAGTCGCCGAGGCGATCCCAAATCGACATGGGCACCTATTAGGGCTAACTGGCCGCCGCTATCAAGCCCACCGCTATCAAGCTGAAGACAATGCCGCAGGGCCGGCCCAGCCGATTTCGCGCCCTCCTGAGCAGGCGGCCTCCCTGAGCAGCTGGCGCAACCGTCAATCATGGAAATTAGCAGGCAGCAACGGCCATGGCGCGCGAAACTGCAAGCCTTCGTCACCTCGCCATTTCGGCCCCTTCTGCTGGGCCAAAAAGTGACACGCGAAACCGAGCTTGCGGCGGCTGCCCGCAAGAAGACTGTCCTGAAGTCAGAAGGCCGGCAGGATGCCGGCCTTCCGTTCATCACATAAGAATTACTGCGCCGGCGCAGATGGCTGTGCCGGAGCCGGCTCGGCCGGCTTGGTCGCGTCGGGAGCCGGCTGCATCGGCTGTTCGTTCGCCGGCGGATTGGTGCTCTGCGTGGTGGTAGCGTCCCCGCCCGTGCCGCTGTCGCTGCAAGCCGCAACGCCAAGCAGGGCAAGCGCCGAAACCGACGCAAGAATGAGTTTCTTCATGACATCTCTCCTCTAATCACGCCTCCGCTACCGGTGACGATCGAGGACAGAATGCACCAAATGCCCCATGGGTTTCATAACGTTGCATTTCCGTATGTAACATCATCTGCTTTTGCGTTGCCGGCGAAGCCATGGCGAATTAACACCAGACCATGGCGAATTAGCACATTTGAATCAATAAAATGCCCGGGAGAGCTGCCGTGACCGTCAAATGGGATTTCTGGATCGACCGCGGCGGCACCTTCACCGATGTCATCGGCCGGGACCCGCAAGGCGGGCTGCACCCGCGCAAGCTGCTATCCGAAAATCCCGAAGCCTATGCCGACGCCGCCATCCAGGGCATTCGCGATCTGCTCGGGCTAAAATCCGGCGCGCCGATCCCATCCGGCCTGATCGGCGACATCAAGATGGGCACCACCGTTGCCACCAACGCGCTTCTGGAGCGCAAGGGCGACCGTGTGCTGCTGCTCATCACCAGGGGATTTCGCGACGCGCTGAGGATCGCCTATCAGGCGCGGCCCGATATCTTCGCCAAGCAGATCATCCTTCCCGAACAGCTCAACGAGCGCGTCATCGAGGTCGACGAGCGCGTGCGCGCCGACGGCCGCGTCGAAAGGCTGCTCGACATCGCCGCCATGCGCCCGGCCATCGAACAAGCCAGGGCCGACGGCATCGACGCGGTGGCGATCGTGTTCATGCATGCCTGGAAATATCCCGACCACGAAAAGGCGGTTGCAAAAGTCTGCAGGAAACTGGGGTTTTCGCAGATCTCGGTCAGTCATGAGATCTCGCCGCTCATCAAGCTGGTCGGCCGCGGCGACACGACCGTGGTCGACGCCTATTTGTCGCCGATTCTGGCAAGGTATGTGCAGAGGGTGGCGGAAGAGCTGGGCGTCCTCTCCCCCCTCGAGGGGGGTGAGGAGCGGTCGGCCAAAGGCCGAGAAAAAGCCAACGATTTGGCTTTTTCAGCGACGAACGCCCGGAGCCATAGCGAAGGGCAGGCTGCGCAGCAGCCAGAGAGTGTCATCTCAGAAGGCACCGCCAGAGCGTCGAACCCAGTCGAACCGACCCCTCCCGGCGGCTTCACCGCCACCCTCCCCACGAGGGGGAGGGAATCCCCTCGCCTGATGTTCATGATGTCATCCGGCGGCCTTACCGCCGCCGATATGTTCCAGGGCAAGGACGCGTTGCTGTCCGGTCCGGCCGGCGGCGTCGTCGGCATGGTCGAGACAGCAAAGCTCGCCGGTTTCGACAAGGTCATCGGCTTCGACATGGGCGGCACCTCAACCGACGTCGCCCATTATGACGGCGACTATGAGCGCGCCTTCGACACCGAGGTTGCCGGCGTGCGCATCCGCGCGCCGATGATGCGCATTCACACCGTCGCCGCCGGCGGCGGCTCCATCCTGCACTTCGAGGCCGGCCGTTTTCGCGCCGGGCCGGATTCGGCCGGCGCCAATCCCGGCCCGGCCGCCTACCGACGCGGCGGCCCGCTGGCCGTCACCGACGCCAATGTCATGCTGGGCAAGCTGCAGCCCGACTTCTTCCCGGCCATTTTTGGACCCGGCCAGGACGAGCCGCTCGACGTGCAAATCGTGCGCGAGAAATTCGCCGCACTCGCCGCCGAAATCGGCGACGGCCGCGCGCCGGAGGCGGTCGCCGAAGGGTTCGTCACCATCGCCGTCGAAAACATGGCCAACGCCATCAAGAAGATTTCCGTGCAGCGCGGCTACGACGTCACCAAGTATCTCCTGAACTGTTTTGGCGGCGCCGGCGGCCAGCACGCCTGCCTCGTTGCCGACGCACTCGGCATGGAGGCGGTGCTGATCCATCCCTTCTCCGGCCTGCTGTCGGCCTATGGCATTGGATTGTCCTCGATTTTTTCGTCGCGCCAGCAGGCGCTGCTGAAACTGCTGGCGGAAGTGTCCAGGCCGGCAATCGACGAGCTCATCGCGACGCTGCGCAACGCCGTCATCGACGAGCTTGCCGCGCAAGGCATTGCCGAGGACGCCGTCGCCTCGAAACCGGTGCTGCAGATCCGCTACGACGGCACCGACACCGCGCTGCCGGTGAATTTCGGGCACGGTTCGATCGCACGGGCCAAGGCGGATTTCGAAGCCGCCCACAAGGCGCAGTTCGGCTTCGTCTATGACGACAAGCCGATGATCGTGGAATCGGTCGGCGTCGAAGGAATCGACAGCGGCGACGCCCGCCGTGAGGAAAGTGATTCAATCCTTGAGGACATCGCCGCAAGCCCTTCGGAAAATCGGCAAATCTTCATCGACGGCACCTGGCGAGACGCCGGCATTTTCCGCCGCGAGGCGCTTAAACCGGGGCACAAGCTAGGCGGCCCTGCCCTGGTCATCGAACCGAACCAGACCATCGTCGTCGAGCCGGGCTGGCAGGCCGAAATCACCGCCAGGAACCACGTGCTCCTGCGTCGCATCGAGAAAAAGCGCCGGCTGGCGGCGCTCGGCACCGAGGCCGATCCGGTCATGCTGGAGGTGTTCAACAACCTGTTCATGTCGATCGCCGAACAGATGGGCGTGACGCTGCAAAACACCGCCTATTCGGTCAACATCAAGGAACGGCTGGATTTCTCCTGTGCCGTCTTCGACCGCAATGGCGCGCTGGTCGCCAATGCGCCGCACATGCCGGTGCATCTCGGCTCCATGGACCGTTCGGTGGAAACCATCATCCGGCTGAACTCCGGCGACATCCACCCCGGCGACGTCTTTGCACTGAATGCGCCTTATAATGGCGGCACGCATCTGCCTGACATCACCGTGGTGACGCCGGTCTTTGAGGATGGGCGCCCAATCTCCCCCCATGTGGGGGAGATGTCGGCGAAGCCGGCAGAGGGGGGCGCTGTCCCGCCAACGCCTCCAATTGGCGAGCCGGCATACCGCGAAGCTGAGCGCTCGACGTTGCCCCCCTCTGCCCTGCCCTCTTTGTCACCACTTGGCATCTCCCCCACAAGGGGGGAGATCGGCCAATCGCCAAAGATCCTCTTCTACGTCGCCTCGCGCGGCCATCATGCCGACATTGGCGGCACGGCGCCCGGCTCGATGACGCCGCTCGCCACCACCGTCGACGAGGAAGGCGTGCTGTTCGACAATTTCCGCATCGTCGATCGCGGCCGGTTCCGCGAGAAGGAGCTGGAGACGCTGCTCACCGGCCACCCCTACCCGGCGCGCAATCCGCACCAGAACATCGCCGACCTCAAGGCGCAGATTGCCGCCAATGAAAAGGGCGTTGCCGAGTTGCGCGAGATGGTCGCGCATTTCGGCCTTGGCGTGGTCGAGGCCTATATGGGCCATGTCCAGGACAATGCCGCCGAAAGCGTGCGCCGCGTGCTGGAGCGGCTGCCCGACAGCTCCGTATACGAGTATCCGACCGACACCGGCCAAATCATCAAGGTGAAGATATCGGTCGACCGGCAAAAGCGCGAGGCAACCGTCGACTTCACCGGCACATCGCCGGTCATGAAGAACAACTTCAACGCCCCCGAGCCGGTCGCCCGCGCAGCCGTGCTCTATGCGTTCCGCGTCATGGTCGAGGACATGATCCCGATGAATGCCGGGTGTCTGAGACCGATCAACATCATCATTCCCGAAGGTTGCATGCTGAAGCCGACCTACCCGGCCGCGGTCGTCGCCGGCAATGTCGAGACCTCGCAGCATGTCACCAATGCGCTGTTCGGCGCCATGGGCGCGATGGCCAATGCGCAAGGCACGATGAACAACCTCACCTTCGGCAACAAAAAGTACCAGTATTACGAGACGATCTGCTCCGGCTCGCCGGCAGGCCGGATGAACAGCGGTCGCGGCTTTGCCGGCACCTCCGGCGTCCACACCCACATGACCAATTCGCGCCTGACCGACCCGGAAGTGCTGGAGTTGCGGTTCCCCGTCCTGCTCGAGGATTTCCACATCCGCGAAGGCTCCGGCGGCAAAGGCAAATGGAGTGCCGGCGACGGCACCGAGCGCACCATCCGTTTCCTCGAAAAGATGGAATGCGCGATCCTGTCCTCACATCGCAACCGCCCGCCGCAAGGCCTGGACGGCGGCGGCGATGGCGAGGTCGGCTCGACCAAGGTCCGTCGCAAGGATGGCCGCATCGAAGTTTTGAAGGCTTGCGACCAGACGCTGCTCAAGGCCGGCGAGGCCGTCATCGTGACGACGCCGACGCCGGGCGGATTTGGCAAGACCTGAACTCGCCTCAACAGACTGTCACCGGCCTGTCATTCACCTGCGCTACCCGCTTGCGGCAAAGCAAACGGGGAATCGCCTTGCCATGACCGACATTTCCGGAGAACTGGTTTTTCGCCGCGGCAAGCAAGTTGGCAAGGCCGTCTACCAGAACCGCCCGCTGTCGAAGGCCGGCCTCTCCGAGCGGCTCTTCGCCTTGCTGTTTTCCGGCCTCGTCTATCCGCAGATCTGGGAAGACCCCGACGTCGACATGGAGGCGATGCAGCTTGGCCAGGGCCACCGCGTCGTCACCATCGCCTCGGGCGGCTGTAACATCCTTGCCTATCTCACCCGGTCACCGGAACGGATCGACGCCGTCGATCTCAACGCCGCCCATATCGCGCTGAACCGCATGAAGCTCGAAGCGGTGCGCCATCTGCCGTCGCAGGGTGACCTGTTCCGTTTCTTCGGCGCTGCCGAGACCCGTCACAATTCGCAAGCCTACGACCGTTTCATCGCGCCGCATCTCGACCCGGTCAGCCGTCATTACTGGGAACATCGCAACTGGCGCCGGCGTCGCCGCATCGCCGTCTTCGACAGCAATTTTTACCAGACCGGGCTGCTCGGCCTGTTCATTGCCATGGGCCATCGCACCGCCAAATTCTTCGGCGTCGATCCGGCCGGCATCATGGAAGCCAAAAGCCTCGTCGACCAGCGCCGCTTCTTCGACGAGGAACTGGCGCCGGTTTTCGAAAAACCGCTGCTGAAATGGGCAACATCGCGAAAAGCCTCGCTGTTCGGCCTCGGCATTCCGCCGGCGCAGTACGATTCGCTGATCACCTCGGGCGACGGCACCATGGCCAGCGTGCTGAAGTCCCGGCTGGAAAAGCTCGCCTGCGACTTTCCGCTGGAGAACAACTATTTCGCCTGGCAGGCTTTTGCCCGCCGCTACCCCAATCCCGGCGAGGCGGCGCTGCCTGCCTATCTCGAAAAGCGCAACTACCAGGCGATCCGCAACAATGTCGACCGCGTCGCCATCCACCATGCCAATCTGATCGAATTCCTTGCCGGTAGGGAGGCCGGTTCAGTCGACCGCTTCGTCCTGCTCGACGCGCAGGACTGGATGACCGACGACCAGCTCAATGCGCTGTGGGCCGAGATCACCCGCACCGCGTCGACCGCTGCTCGCGTCATCTTCCGCACGGCGGCCGAACCCAGCCTGTTGCCCGGCCGGGTCTCGAAGTCGCTGCTCGACGAGTGGAGCTATGCGGACGAGGCCTCGCGCGAATTCTCGGCCCGCGACCGTTCGGCCATCTATGGCGGCTTCCACCTCTATGTGAAGCAAGCCGCATGAGCGCGACCGACCTGCCGGCCAGGCACGGCGAACCGCCGGCCGGGCACGGCGAACTGATGGACGGCGTCTACCGCTGGCAGCGCCACGTCTACGACCTGACCCGCAAATACTACCTGCTCGGCCGCGACCGGCTGATCGCGGGGCTGAATGTGCCCGCCGGCGGCACCGTGCTCGAGCTTGGCTGCGGCACCGGCCGCAACATCGTCCTCGCCGCCCGGCTTTATCCCGACGCGCGCTTCTTCGGTCTCGATATTTCAGCCGAGATGCTGGAAACGGCCACCGCTGCCATTGCCCGCGAAGGTCTCTCCGGCCGCGCCAAGCTGGCGCGCGGCGACGCCACTGATTTCGACGCGAAGGCGCTATTTTCCGTCGAAAGCTTTGACCGCATTTTTGTCTCCTATTCGCTGTCAATGATCCCCGGCTGGGAGAAGACGATTTGCGCGGCACTTGCGGCCCTGTCACCCGGCGGTTCGCTGCACGTCGTCGATTTCGGCCAGCAGGAAGCCCTGCCCCGCTGGTTCCGCACGCTGCTGCGCGGCTGGCTGAGAAAATTCCACGTCGAGCCGCGCGAGGCCCTGCGGGACGTCCTGGAATCGGAATCTGCAAAGATCGGCGGAACCCTTCGGTTTAGAACGCTTTTTCGCGGTTACGCCTGGCTGGCTGTGATCAAGATCGCCGTCTAGCTCCTCAGCACGGAGGATTTGGCTTTTGACTGACGGGCGCTGACGACCGGCCTGCAACCGCCAATCTCCAACGTCTGCGAATAGCCATAAGCCCCCGCGCCTTCGTCATCCTAGGTCAAGCAAGGAGCGAAGCGACACGGCGCAGAACCTGGGATCCATCCCGTGACATCAGCCGAAGAATGCAGCGGCTCAGAACGAAAACAGCAGTGATCCGTCGCGCCCCCCTCTGTCCTGCCGGACATCTCCCCCACTTGGGGGGAGATCAGATGTCGCGTCCGGCTTCGCCAATCTTCAACGTTGAAAGAAGGGTGAGGCGCGCGAGCTGCCAATCTCCCTCCTTGTGGGGGAGATGTCCGGCAGGACAGAGGGGGGCGCCTCGCTCCGCGATCGAAGGTTCTGCACCTCAGCAGCGCTCCAAGGTCACGGAATCCCAAGATCGGTCGCGTCGCTTCGCTCCTCGCCCGACGGGCGGGCGCGTGTTGATCGTGCACGGCCTTTGGCGACAGCTGCATAGACCCTGCGGCGAGCGATCGCCGCATTCCTCTAATGCAGCGCCTTCACCAGCGCTGCCACCATCTTCTGCGGCCGGTAGCCGAGCTTGGCCGGCGTCAGGCCGAGCCGCACCACCACAAGCTGCTCCGAGGGGATGATGGCGACCGTCTGCCCGTCATGGCCTTCCATCCAATAGCTATCCCTTGGCAGGCCCGCAGCGGTGCCGGCGCCCGGGCTCTCCTCGTCGCCCGGACCCTCGATCCACACCTGGCCCCTGCCATAGACTTTCGAGGCGGGTGCGGCTTCCCGCATCCAGGCGACGAAGCCCGCAGGCAGGATCTCCTGGCCGTTCCAGACACCGTCCTGCAGCAGGAACTGGCCGAAGCGCGCCCAGTCGCGGGCGGTGGCGTAGAGATAGGACGAGCCGGCGAAGGTGCCGTGCTCGTCGGTCTCCAGTACCGCGCTCTGCATGCCGAGTGGGTCGAACAGTGCAATCCTTGGCCACGCCAGCGCCTTGTTCTTGTCGCCGATCGCATCCTGCCAAAGCCGCGACAGCATCGCTGCCGTGCCGCTTGAATAGGAAAATACCTTGCCCACCTCGCCGGTCAGCGGCTTGGATCCGGCAAAGCCCGCCATATCAGGCTCGAGATAGAGCATCCGCGTCACGTCGGTGACGTCGCCATAATCCTCGTTGAACTCCAGCCCGCTCGACATCGCCATCATGTCGGCGAGACTGATGGCGGCGCGGCCGTCCGTTTTCCAGGGTCCGAACAGGCCCTGGTTGGTCATCACCATCTTGCCGTCCTTCACCACCGCGCCGACGATCGCGGCATTGACCGTCTTGGTCATCGACCAGCCAAGCAACGGCGTCTTTTCGGTAAAACCTGCGCCATAACGCTCGGCGATGACGCGGCCGTTTTTGACCACCACCACCGCCCGCATACCGGCGCCGGTCATCGCAGGATCGTCGAGGATTTTCGCGATCTCGGGGTTTTGCGATGCGTCGACCTTGTCGCCCTCCGGCCAGAGCGCGTCGAGCCGCGGCGCCGGTGTCAGCGCCGGCCCGGCGACTGCTTTGGCCCGGGCGATGTCGCCGCCCGGAACCGCGGTGCAGCCAAGCCCGTCTCGAACGACGGCGACGCTCTTGCCGAACACGCCGAATAGCCCGGCCCAAACCGTGCCCTGTTCCTTGTCGACGGACATCCTCATCAGCCGCAGCAGTGGATGGCCCGGCGCCTGCACGTCGACTGCGAGCACCTCATCGGCATCGCGTCCGGCGATGAAGACATTCGAGCAGACGATCTTGGCCGTATAACCCGAGCCGACTCGGATCAGTTCCGGCGGCGCGATGTAAAGCCAGGCGGCGAGTGCTGCGACCGCCAATACGGCCAGCCCGAGCAGCCACTTCACCAGCCTCAGAGCAATCTGCATTTTCCGATTCCCCCGGACGCTCATCTATGCCATCGATTTGCCGTCATTGCTTCGGCAAAATCGCGGTTCTGGTCGAGCGCTGTCAACGGAATATCAACCATGATCAGCGATATACCAGGGATAGGAGAGCGGTCCTGTGGGGCGATCGCTTGGGGGCACGGTCGAGGGACCACCTGCAGCAACAACCCATCAGCGGCCGGCTGAAACCGGTTCAGGAGTAGCGATGCGCCGTTTCGCGGCTTTCATCTTGCTGACGCTGCTGGGCGCCTGCTCGACCGTCGACGATCTTGCGCCTCCCTCATCGAGCGCCCCGAGCGTTGCGGTGCGCGCACCCCGTTTTGACGACTCCGACCCGCATGAGTGGGACAGCGGCGCCCCTTGGAGCTATGCCGTTCACGGCACCGACGTCTCCAAATACCAGACCTCGGTTGATTGGCCGGCGGCCAGGGCCAGCGGCATTTCCTTCGTTTTCATCAAGGCGACGGAAGGCGGCGATCGCTTCGACGCATATTTCAACGAGCATTGGAGCCGCACGAAAGCCGCCGGAATCCCGCGCGCCGCCTATCATTTCTACTATTTCTGCACACCGGCCGCGACGCAGGCGCGCTGGTTCATCCAGAACGTGCCCAGAGACCGCTCGGCAATGCCGCCGGTTCTCGACATGGAATGGAACCCGCAATCGCCGACCTGCAAGCTGCGTCCCAATGCGGCCACGGTGCGCAGCGAGATGAGCACTTTCCTCGAAATCGTCGAAAAGCACTATGGCAAGAAGCCGATCATCTACACCTCGATCGATTTCTTCGATGACAACGGCCTGTCGGCCTTCCGCGGCTATCCCTACTGGCTGCGTTCGGTGGCCGGCCACCCGCGCAAGAGATACGGCAGCCACCCGTTCACCTTCTGGCAGTACACCGGAACCGGTATTGTGCCGGGCATCTCAGGGAAGGCCGATATCAACGTGTTCAACGGCACGGAAGCCACCTGGAACAAATGGCTGCGGCAGAACACCCGTTGACAGCGGGCCTGCAGCCTGCTTTTCGACACAGCCAATGAAGGACGCCTGCAACCGCCGGTAATCTTCTCGGAGGATGGCGATGCGATTGCGCTTGGAAATTCTCGCGGCGCTGTTTCTGGCCGCCACGGCGGCGCCGGCGGTGGCACAGCAATGCGGCGGCGATTTCGAGGCATGGAAGCAGGGCGTTGCGGCCGAGGCGAAGAACGCCGGCATCGGCACTGCCGGACTTGAGGCGCTGGAAACCGCCGCTCTCGATGGAAAGGTGCTGGCGCGCGATCGCGCCCAAGGCGTCTTTACCCAGACCTTCATCGAGTTTTCGAACCGCATGATATCGGCCTATCGGCTGAAGCAGGGCGCGGTCATCTTAAAGAAATATGCCGACGTGTTTGCCCGCGCCGATCGCGAATTCGGCATTCAGGCCCCGGTCATTGCCGCCTTCTGGGCGCTGGAAACCGATTTCGGCGCCGTTCAGGGCGATTTCCAAACGCTGAATGCATTGGTCACGCTTTCTCACGACTGTCGTCGCCCGCTGCTCTTCCGGTCCCAGATCGTGCCATTGTTGACGCTGATCGATCGCGGCGTGGTCCCGGCCGACGTCACCGGCGCCTGGGCGGGCGAAATCGGCCAGACGCAGATGCTGCCTTCCGACTATCTCGGCCGAGGCGTCGACGGCGACGGCGACGAAGTGATCGACCTGCGCGGCAGCGCGCCTGATGTGATCATGACCACCGCCAACAAGATCACGTCGCGCGGCTGGAAACGCGACCAGCCCTGGATCGAGGAAGTCCGCGTGCCCGACGACTTGCCATGGGACCAGACCGGCCGCACCAACAAGCTGCCGCTGACGCAATGGGCTCAGTGGGGCGTCACCAACCCGAACGGCACGCCGCTTGCCGACAACGGCCTGAAGGCAGGCCTCGCGCTGCCTATGGGCCGCAACGGGCCAGCCTTCCTGGTCTACGACAATTTCGACGTCTATCTCGAATGGAACCAGTCCTTCACCTATGCGCTGACCGCGGCAAATCTCGCCGCGCGGCTGGCGGGTGCGCCGCAATTCGACCCGCGCAATCCCGAACCCGGCCTCAACGGCGACCAGATGAGGGCATTGCAGACAAAGCTCGAGGCCAGAGGCCATGACGTGGGAACAGTCGACGGCATCCTGGGCACCAACACCCGCGAGGCGATCCGCAAGGAGCAGATGCGGCTAGGCCTGCCGGTCGACGGCTGGCCGACACCAGAGCTTTTGGCGAAGCTGTAGCAGGTTAGTGAATAGTAGTGAGTAGTGAGTAGTGAATGGTGAATGGTGGTGAGTGGAACTAGGTACTCACTACTGACTACTGACTACTGACTACTGACTACTGACTACTGACTACTGACTTATTCACTATTCACTATTCACTATTCACTATTCACTATTAACCATTCACCATTCACTAATCCGTCATCGCCTGGCAAGCAGGAAGTCGATAAACACACGCAAGGCCGGCGGAACCTGCCGGGAGCTCGTATGATATAGATAAAAACCCGGAAATCTCGGCGACCAGGCTTCGAGAAAACGGATGAGCTTGCCGGTTTCGATCCACGGCCGAACCGATGCGTGGAACATTGATACGCAGCGAGCCTGCCGGTCGATCGCGTGATGCATGCGCGTCGGCGACAGCCCCTTCGAGTTCGCTGAATGCCGGAGCGAGGCGGGCAAACAGCGTTTCGCCTGCAGCGGTCGGCGACACGCTGCGGGTCGTGCGGTTGAGCAGCCGGACACCGACACGCTCCTCCAGCCCGCGTATCGTCTGGCTAAGCGCCGGCGGCGAAATTCTGAGCCTGGCCGCGGCGCGGACAAAGCTGCCTTCCTCGACGATCGTCGCGAACGCCTTCAGCTCGGAAAACTCGGTCCCTCGCATCATGTACTCCAGACTTAACAAGCCTGTTCGATCATAGGCTATTATCTGATCAATAGCATGCCCCTAACTTCCACATGGAACGCCGCCGCTCAATTTGGAACGGCCGTAGCCAGACGAGAAAGGGACAGCTATGTATCATTCGCTTGAAGGCAAAATCGCGCTCGTGACCGGCAGTTCGCGCGGCATCGGCCGCGCCATCGTCGAGGGGCTCGCGGCAAACGGCGCGGCCGTGGTCGTCAATTATGTCGGCAACGAGAAAGCCGCTCAGGAAGCCGTTGCTGCCATACGCGACAATGGCGGCAAGCCGTCGCCATTCAGGCCGATATCTCCCGCGCTTCCGACATTCGCCGGCTGTTCGATGAAACCGAGAAGCAGATGGGCGCGATTGACATCGTCGTCGCCAATGTCGGCGTCGCCGTCATAAAGCCGTTCGTCGAGGCCACCGAAGCCGACTTCGACCAAGTCTTCGGCGCCAATGCCAAAGGCACCTTCTTCACGCTTCAGGAAGCGGCGCGCCGCGTGCGCGACGGTGGCCGCATCATCGCGGTTTCCACCGGTGGAACCAAGATGTTCTTCACCCAGACCGCCCTTTATCTCGGCAGCAAAGGAGCCGTCGAGCAGTTCGTCCGCGTCCTCTCTCGCGAACTCGGACCGCGCTCCGTTACCGTGAATGCGCTTTCGCCAGGCTTTACCGACACCGACCTGCTCCCGCAGCGGGATCGCGCGATCGCCGCCGGGATGTCGCCCTTCGGCAGGATCGGAGCGCCGCGCGATGTTGCCGATGTCGCGGTTTTCCTCGCCTCCGACGAGGGCCGTTGGCTGACCGGCGAGAACATCCAGGCCGGCGGCGGCGTTGCTTAGTGGGTAGTGAATAGTGAATGGTAGGGGCAGTGGAATTAGGCAGTCACCGCTGATTAATGACTATTGACTACTGACTACGCACTATTCACTATTCACTATTCACTATTCACTATTCACTATTCACTATTCACTATTCACCATTCACCATTCACTAATCCGCCATCGTCTCCAGGCTAGCAAACCCCTGTGGCGCATCGCCCTCATCGAACGGCGTCGTCACCTCGACAAACGTGTCGGGATAGAAGCCGTTGAACCGTGTCCTCAGCGACAGCGAATAGGCGCCGATATGGCCGATCTCGATCCAGTCGCCGGTATCGACCGTTTCCGGCAGCCAGAACGGCCGCGACAGGATGTCGACGGAATCGCAGGTCGCGCCGCACACCTTGAACGGCACGATGGTCTTCTCCTCGCCGTTGCGCGAGCGGATCGCCGGGTCTGGAATGAAGCGCGCCGGCAGCGTGATCTTGCCGGTCCATGAATCCGACAGCGACGCCCAGATGCCGTCATTGATATAGAGCCGCTTGCCCTTGCGCAGCAGCACGCGCACGATCAGCGACAGGCAGCGCGCCACGATCACCCTGCCCGGCTCCGCCACCAGCGGCATCTGGTCGAACTGGTATTCCTTCAGATCGCCCGACAGCCGCGACATGATCTGGCCGAGCGACGGCATCTCGACCTGCTTGCGGTTGGGATCATGGCCGTATTCGGCGGGAAAACCGCCGCCGACGTCGAGCCCGGCAATGTCGAAGCTGACGCGGTTGCGCACCCAGTCGGCCGAGGCCAGCGCCCGCTCATAGGTGTCGGGATCCTCGATCTGACTGCCGACATGAAAGCATAGCCCGACCTTGTAGCCGGTCCGGTTCAGCCGTTCGGCCAGTTCGACCGCATTGGCCGGTCCTGCGCCGAACTTCTTCGACAGTTCGTAGGCGGCCGATCCTTTCGTCTGGATGCGCACGAACACGGTGATCGCACCCGGATCGATATCGAGCGCCCGCACCACGCGGGTCAGCTTGGTGATCTCGTCCTCGTGGTCGAGCGAGATGACCCGGATCCCATATTTCTCCAGCGCCAGCTTGATGTCCGACTGTGCCTTGACCGGATGCATGTAGAGCATCTCGGCGTCCGGCGAGACCGCGCGCACGGCGGCGAATTCGCCGGGCGAGGCCACGTCGAAAGCGCCGACGCCGGCCTCGACCAGCGCCTTCAACACGATCTGCTCGCCGTTGGTCTTGACCGCATAGGCGGTCTTGCCGGGAAACATGCCCATGAACTGCCTGGCGTCCGCCTTCAGCACCTGCGGGCGGAAGCAATAGATCGGATCGTCCGGGCGAAGCGCCAGCGCCGCTTCGCGCGCATTTTCGAATTGCTGCATGGACGAATCCCTTGGCTTAGACTGCGCACAATTAATCCAACCTATGCGGGAATGAAAACAATTCTGTGTCTCGCACCCCTGACGCTGCGGCGCTACGGCAGATGATGCAATGCTAGTCCACTGATCTGGTTTCGGGTGGCCCTTGCCATCGAACAGGATATGGCCTGGACAGACGCCTGATTGACTTGGCATTCAGAACCATCCGGGAGGATTCTCCATGGCGATCACAACCACGACGGCAATGCGCGGCCCCATGGTCTTGAAAGACTGGGCGCAGCTTCTGCTGCTCGGTGCGATCTGGGGTGGCTCGTTCTTCTTTGCCCGCATTGCGGTTGCCGAGATTCCGCCGCTGGTGCTGGTGCTGTTTCGCGTCGCCATCGCGGCGCTTGCGCTGCATCTCTATCTCGGCCTGCGCGGTCCGTCCTTCCGCATCGCCTTGCCGCATGCCGGCCTGTTCTTTCTGCTGGCGCTCGTCAACAACGTCATACCGTTCTCGCTGATCTTCGCCGGCCAGACCGAGCTTGGCGCCGGTGTCGCCTCGGTGCTCAATTCGACGACGCCGTTCTGGACGTTGATCCTCGCCAACGCGCTGACATCAGACGAAAAGCTCTCCTGGAACAAGCTTGCCGGGATCGCGCTCGGCATCGTCGGCACGGCGGTGATGATCGGTCCCGGCCTGCTTGCCGGGCTGGGCGGTCCGGTCTGGGCGAAATTCGCGCTGGTCGGCGCCTCGCTGTCCTATGCGGTGGCCCTGATGATCGCCCGCCGCTTCAAGGGTGTGCCATCACCGGTCATCGCCACTGGACAATTGACCGCTTCGACCATCATCATGATCCCGATCGTGCTGCTTGGCCACGGCACTGCCAACCTGTTTTCGGCCTCGCCGCCGGTCTGGGCGGCGGTGTTGGCGCTGGCCCTGCTGTCCACCGCCTTCGCCTACATCCTCTATTTCAACCTCGTCGCCTCGGCCGGCGCCACCAACGCCTCGCTGGTCACGCTCATCGTGCCGGCCAGCGCGATCCTGCTCGGCTTTCTGTTCCTGGGCGAACGGCTCGAATTGTTCGAGCTCGGCGGCATGGCGCTGATCGCGATCGGCCTCGTCACCATCGACGGCCGCCTGTTCGGCCGACGCTGATGCATATCGCCCAAAAGCACGCCCTCGGGCTTGAACCGAGGGTGCGTAGCGGTTTGCGATAACGACATGCATGACCAACAAGCTGAAGCGGGTCGCTTCCCAGGCCTGACACGCTTGAGGGTCCAATCGGACGCCCAAACGACGCTCCAACTTGTCGAATCTTCGTACCGACGCGAAAATCGATTCCGACTTTCAGCGGCGGTAGCGCTGCCATACCCATTCTTGCCCCAGCTCCGTCACATTTTGTACACAGGGCCGAAGCGGGATTTTGCCGAAGAGTTTCAATGCCTAACGGCAAATGGCCTGTCGCAAATTCCACATTGTCGTCGCATTGCAGCATAGTTTCCGCTTGCCTGTGGCAGAAATGCCCCTAGACTCTGGCCATAGCTCTTTAAGAGGAGGCTATGACATGGGGCTTACCAGGCCAATCAACGCATTGATGATTTGTGCTGCATTTGCATTCATCGGGGCGCTGATTATGGGCTTTCTTCCGTAGACCCGCCAAGCAACGGAAGCAGCACAAAATAGTCCAAGTCATTGAAAAGGTCGGGTTTTTTACCCGGCCTTTTTGCATCCCGGATTTGACGGGGAGTTACGCCGCGGCGGACCCCGCGGCTTCAGCCTCGTGCGAGCGGATGCCGATCATGTGGCAGACGGCGAAGACCAGATCGGCGCGGTTCATGGTGTAGAAATGAAAATCGCCGACGCCGCGCTCGACAAGGTCCAGCACCTGCTCGGCCGCCACCGCGGACGCCACCAGCGCATGCGTCTGCGGGTCCGTCTGCAGCCCGTCGAAGCGCTCGGCCATCCACGCCGGCACCAGCGCGCCGCAGCGCGCCGAGAAATTGGCGACCTGAGTAAAATTGTGGACCGGCAATATGCCCGGCACGATCGGTATGTAGATGCCGGCCCGCCGCGCCCGTTCGACATAGCGCTCGTAGAGGTCATTGTCGAAGAAGAACTGGGTGATCGCCCGCGTCGCGCCATTGTCGACCTTGCGCTTCAGCATATCGATGTCGGTGGCGAAATCCGGGCTCTCCGGATGCTTTTCCGGATAGGCCGAGACCGAGATGTCGAAATCGCCGACACCTTTCAGCGCCCCCACCAGTTCGGCGCCATTGGCATAGCCGTCCGGATGCGGACGATAGGCGGCGCCGACGCCCTCGGCCGGATCGCCGCGCAGGGCGACGAAGCGGGTGACACCCATGTCGGCGAATTCCTGGATGACTTCATCGACCTCGAGACGCGCCGCATCGACGCACGTCATGTGCGCCGCCGGCGTCAGCGTCGTTTCGTTGAGGATGCGCTTGACCGTGCGCGCCGTGCGCTCGCGGGTCGAGCCGCCGGCGCCATAGGTGACGGAGACGAATTTCGGCTTGAGCGGCTGCAGCCGGGTGACGGTGTCCCACAGCCTTGCTTCCATCTCGTCGCTCTTCGGCGGGAAGAACTCGAACGAAACCCTGATCTTGTCGCCAATGTCAGGGCGGCGGGAAAAGCGGAACTGGTTCATCAGGCGGTTTCCCCTATCGGAAAGGCATTGGCCGGTTGTGCGTGGTTGGAAGGATCGGCGATCAGCATGCGCTGGTCACGGCCGAGCCACAGTTTTACGGTGAGCCTGGGTTCGTTGCCGGCGCGCGGCTCGAATTCCTGGCTCTCCTCGAGGTCGAGCCCGGCCTCGGAAAACCACTCGGTGATCTGCCGGTCGGCAAAGCCGAGCCGCACATGCGCGTGGGCGTCGCGCAGGAATTCCAGCGAATGCGGAGCGAAATCCACGATCACCAGCCGGCCTGCCGGACGCAGCAGCCTTGCTGCCTCGCGGATGGCGCGGGCGGGATCGTCGAGATAGTGCAGCACCTGGTGGATGGTGACGAGATCGAAGGCGTCGCGCTCGACCGGCGGCGCAAAAATGTCGCCCTGGCGCACCTGCGCATTCGAAATGCCGGCCTTGTCGAGATTGGCGCGCGCCACCGTCAGCATCTCGCGCGACATGTCGATGCCGATGCCGCGCCGGTAGAGCGGCGAAAAGATCTCGAGCAGCCGCCCGGTCCCAGTGCCAAGGTCGAGCATCGACTGGAACGGCCGCTTGCCGACGAGCTTGAGCAACGCTGCCTCCACGGCGCGGTCCGGCACATGCAGCGAGCGGATGTGATCCCAGCTTGCGGCATTTGCGGAGAAATATTCGGCGGCGCGATCCTGCCGCTTGCGCTTGACCGCCGCCAACCGCTCGAGGTCACGCTCGACCTGCGGATCGGCACCCCGGATACCGGAGACCAGCCTGAGCACGAAACCCCGCGCCGCATCCGAATCCGACAGCCGGAAGAAGGCCCATGAGCCCTCCTGATAGCGGCCGATCAGCCCCGCCTCCAGTAAAAGCTTCAGGTGGCGCGAGACGCGCGGCTGCGACTGGCCGAGGATTTCGGTGAGATCGGAAACGGTGAGGTCGCCGCGCGACAGCAACGCCAGGATGCGCAACCGGCTGGATTCGGCCGCCGCCTTCAATGTATCTACCATGGTGTCGAGCGCGACATGCATGCGAGCATTCTCTTTGAAAAAGATATAAACATATGTTTATGTCGATTTTGATTGGCTTGCAAGCGCTATGTCGCTCCCGGACAAGAAAATGACGCATGCGGTGCGGATCGCCAACAGCCGGATGCATGATCGGGTGGAAAACCATGTTCGAAACGCGCAGCGGCGAAAAGCTTCTGGAAACTGATCCCGCCGATATGCCGCCGGACGGCCATGTCGTCTTCATCGGCCGCATCGCCTCGCCCTGGACCACGCGGGAAACTTGCCCCAAGAACATGAAGGCCGCGCGGGAAACGGGACGGCCGGCGGTTCTGACGATCGAGCTGCCTTATCGCGATGGCCTGCTCGGGCTTGAACGCGCCAGCCACGTCATCATCCTGTCCTGGCTGCACCACGCACCGCGGACCTTGATTGTTCAGAAACCCCGCCATGCGGCTGAACCGAAAGGCGTTTTTTCGCTGCGCTCCCCGGCCCGGCCGAACCCGGTCGGGTTGCATATCGCAAAACTCGTCGCCCTCGACATCGAAACGGGCCGTATCGATCTCGATGCCATCGACGTGCTCGACGGCACGCCGGTCATCGACATCAAGCCTTATTTCGCTTCGACCGATGCCTTTGCCGACGCGACCATTGCCGGACTGGACGAGCCCGGACAGGTCATGCCAGGACAGGTCGGGCGATGAACGCGCCGACCGGTCGCCGCCGCGCCATCGCCAAGGCGCTGACAGCGCTTTTGCCGCTGGCGCCCTATGCCGACATGGAGAAGATCCGCGCCGACGCCGGCGGGGTGCATATGAAGAGCTTGCCGCCGAGCATTGCCGTATGGCTGGCGACAATAGCCCACATCCGTCACATGCACACCGACTACGAGAAGCTGCTGGCCGAAGGATATGACCGCGATTCCGCGCGCTTCTTCGTCATCGAACAGACCAACACAGTGCTGACCCGCTGGCGCGCCACCCGTCTGCTCCAGGATGAGGACGAGGAATAACCAGATACCCCGATGGCTCATCCGCAACCCCGGCCTGTGTCTTGTGCCAACCGCCGCAGCGCTCTATCGCGTTCGACGAAGTCGACCTGACGGAGAACGTGATGAGCAACTTGATCGATCCGCACACCAAACCACTGCCCTCGCTCTCCGCCCATCACATAGACCCGCACTCCTACCCCCATGGTATTGCCTTCCTGGACGGGCAGTATCTGCCGATGTCGCAAGCCAAAATCTCGATGCTGGATTGGGGCTTCCTGCATTCCGACGCCACCTACGACACGGTGCATGTTTGGGACGGTCGTTTCTTCCGCCTCGATCTGCATCTCGATCGCTTCTTCGGCGGGCTGGAAAAACTGCGCATGACGGTCCCGTTCGACCGCGATGGCGTGGCCGAAATCCTCCACAACTGCGTGGCGCTGTCGGGTCATCGCGCCGCTTATGTCGAGATGCTGTGCACGCGCGGCGCCTCGCCGACCTTCAGCCGCGACCCGCGCGACGCGATCAACCGCTTCATGGCGTTCGCCGTTCCCTTCGGCTCGGTTGCCAATGCTGAGCAATTGCAGCGCGGCCTGCATGTGGCGATCAGCGACAAGGTGCGCATCCCACCAGCCTCGATCGATCCGACAATCAAGAACTACCACTGGCTCGACCTGGTGCGAGGCCTCTACGACGCCTATGACCGCGGCGCCGAGACCGCACTGCTCCTCGATTTCAACGGCAATGTCGCGGAAGGCCCCGGCTTCAACATCTTTTGCGTGGATGACGGCAAACTGTTGACGCCGGCTGTCGGCGTGCTGCCAGGTATCACCCGCCGCACCGTCTTCGATCTCTGCGCGGAGGCAGGGCTTGCCGTTGCCGCGGCCGATGTCAGCGTCGCTGCCCTGCGTCAGTCCGATGAGGTCTTCATCACCTCGACCGCCGGCGGCATCATGCCGGTAACGATGATCGACGGTGTTCCGGTCGCGGACCGCAAGGTCGGTGCGATTACCAGGCGCCTCATGGCGATCTATTGGCAAAAGCACGGAGATCCGGCCTGGTGCAGCCCGGTGCACTATCCCTGACCATCCCTGGCCTCAGGCCCGGTAAATCCACTGCTCGGGCACACGCACCGAAATCGCCTCGCCGGCCGTGATGCGGCCTGGTTTTTCCACCCAGGCGACAAGGCCGCGCAACCGCTTTGCCGCCTTCGGGAACAACAGCGCGCCGGCTTCACGGTCGGCCATTCCGGCATTTTCGGCGACCGATCGCCCGGCGATGCGGCAAGGTCCGTTCTGCGCGTCGACCTTGACGGTGACGCCGCCTTTGAAGAACAGCAGCGTGCCGGACGGCAGCATCGAGAGATGCGGCAGACCTTCGATCAACAGATTGGCGCCGATCCACTCCGGCTTGATCTCGGCGATGGCCATCCGCCCTGCCACGATCGCCAGCTCGTCCGCGGCCACGATCGACAGCTGGCGCTCGTTGCGCATCTCGGTGCCGCGTGGATACCAGGGCTCGCGCCCGCCGGAGCGCCGCGTCGCGCCAGCGTGGAAATCGCCGTCGATGCCGTCGAAGCCAAGCCGCAATTCGTCCACCGCGCGTGTCTCGAAATGATCCGATGGCGCGACGTAAAGCGCGGCCACCCGCGCGGCAAGCTTCCGCGCCGGGATGATTTCGACCGGGTTGTCGGTCTCGGGGAAGAGGTCCAGCACAGGCTTCGCTCCTTGCAAGATGCCAAGCAATTAGCCGCAGTGAGCTCATTAGGTCCAGTCGAAAGCGCTGATGCTCCAATCAAGCAGGCTGATGCGATTACACCGGCGCCTTCCAATGCCGGTGCAGTTCGCGCCAAGATCGATCAGAGCATGCGCAACAGCGCCCCGCCGATCGAGTAGCCGGCGCCGAAGGCGCAGAGCAGGCCATAGTCGCCGGCGTTCATGTCGGCGTGGTTTTCCGCCAAGGCGACGACTGCACCGGCGCCGGCAGTGTTGCCGAGGCGCTCAAGCACCATCGGCGCGCGGTCATGGTCGACCTCGTGGCCGAACGACAGCTTCAGGATCATGGCGTTCATCCGGGCATTGGCCTGATGCAGCCAGAAGCGCCGGATCGCTTGCGGCGTCAGCCCATGCTCGGCCAGGAACTCGACGATGAACTTGTGCCCGGCGACGGTGACTTCCTTGAACACCTTGTTGCCGACCTGCTTGATCAGGTTGCCTTCCAGGTTGATCATATACGGATCGTCCTGGGTGGTGCGCGTGTAGTAGCCAAGATTGGTGCGGATGTTGTTGGACATCTGCGTCCAGGTCCGGGTGTCGAGCACCTCGAAGCGTCCCGGCCGCTTGTCGCCCTGGGCAAGCCCCTCGACGACCATCGAGACCGAAGCGTCGCCGAAGATGAAATGCGTCTGCCTGTCGCGGAAGTTGAGATGGCCGGTGATGATCTCGGGCGTCGTCACCAGCACGCGCCTGTGTGCGCCTGCCCGCACCAGATTGACCGCAATATGCAACGCCGCCGCCGCCGACGAGCAGCCAAGGCCCATGTCGAAGCCGGCGCCCTTCGTGCCCATCGCCTGCTGCATCTCGATGGCGATCGCCGGATAGGGCCGCTGGTGATGGGAGGCCGAGCAGATCACCAGGTCGACATCAGGTGGCTCCAGGCCGGCATGGTCGAGCGCTTTCCTGGCCGATGCGATACCGAACTCGGCTTCCAGCGACAGCGCGTCGTCCGGCCGCGCCGGAATGCGCGGCGCCATGCGGGTCGGGTCGAGAATGCCTTCCCGCTCGATCACATGGCGCGTCTGCACGCCCGAAGCATGGACGATGAAGGCGCTGTCCGATTTCTGCAGCAGCGTCTCGCCCAAAGCCTGGCGGCGGACATTCTCCATCTCGACCCAGGCATTGAAGCTGTCGACCAATTCCTCATTGGTGATCGAAGGCTCGGGGATTTCAACGCCGATGCCGCTGATGATGACGCGATGCATTTCAGTTCGTCCCATGCGCAGGCGCTGCGGCTTGATGTGGGCGCCGCGAGAGTTCGGCGCAACATGATTCGCATCAAGCTAGTTTAAGCCGGCTTAAATCAAGGGCCTGAGGCAAAAGACCACAACCTTGCGTGGCTGAGATGCGCATTGTGGCGAAACCGAATCAAGCGCAGCCAGGCAGTGCGTCTCGGTGTGGCCAATCGTTTCTAGGCAGCGCGCCGTGCTACGATGAAAAGGCGCGGGAAACGCAGCAACACCTTGCCGTTCGCCGTCTTCGGATAGGCTTCGGTTATCCCAGCGGTGTAGCGCTTGAGAAAAAACCGTCGCTCGTCCGCGTCGAGCGGATCGAGGAACGGCTTCAGCCCCGTCGACTTCAGCCACTCGACGATCGCCCCGGCATCGGCCAGCGGATGATTGTAGGCGGTGTGCCAGATGTCGAGCCGGTCGGAGAGCGGCGACAAAAGATCGTAATAGAACGACACCGGCGGCAGCGGCCCGCGCACAGCACCCTCGAGCTTTTTGGCAAACGGCATTTCGGCCGCCGTCTCGCGCATCAGCCGGTGCGACGGCTCGCCCATATTGTCGGGCATCTGCACGGCAAGCGCGCCGCCCGGCGCCAAAAATCCCATCAGCCGCTGGAAGATCGCCGTATGCTCGGGCAGCCACTGGAACACCGCATTGGCGAAGATCACGTCGACCGGCTCTTCGGGCTGCCACGCCGCCGCATCCGCCAGTTCGAAGGCCACTTCCGGCAGACGTGCCCTCGCCTTCTCGATCATGTCGGGCGAGCTGTCCAAACCGCTGACCTCAGCGCTCGGCCAGCGCTCGACCAGCAATTGCGTCGAATTGCCCGGCCCGCAGCCGATATCGACCACCCGGCGCGGCACCGCCACCGGCACCTGCGCGACGAGATCGCGCGCCGGCCGAGTGCGCTCGTCCTCGAATTTGAGATATTGGGCGGCGGACCAGTCGGGCTTTGCTTTTGCGACTGTATTCACCGATGGACGTCACAGCTGTCGCTTGCATCGTCCAATCCCAGTCGTTCCTTGACTTCGGCCAGAGAAAGCCAGTCACCTTCATCATCGTTAAGACGTTCGAGGGCGATCAGTCCGTCCTCCAAATCCTGAATTTGCTCGACAATGGCGGCAACGACCACGTCGTGTTTTGTCCGGCCAGTTTTCCTTGCCACGATCTCAAGGCGCTTTTGCAGCGCGGTAGGAAGCTCGACATTAAGCATGTTTGTCTCCTTCCGGTGATTCTACGAGCAGCCTGGGAGGCTTGCAACCAATCCGTTGCTACCGCGTCAGCCGCTTGTACGTCATGCGGTGCGGGTTGATGGCGTCGGGGCCGAGCCGGCGGATCTTGTCCTGCTCGTAATCCTCGAAATTGCCCTCGAACCACTCGACATGGCTGTCGCCCTCAAAGGCAAGAATGTGCGTCGCCAGCCGATCGAGGAACATGCGGTCGTGCGAGATGATGACGGCGCAGCCGGCGAAGTTTTCCAGCGCGTCTTCGAGCGCCGCCAGCGTTTCGGTATCGAGATCGTTGGTGGGTTCGTCGAGCAGCAGCACATTGCCGCCGGTCTTCAGCATCTTGGCCAGATGGACACGGTTGCGCTGGCCGCCGGACAGATTGCCGACCTTCTGCTGCTGATCGCCGCCGCGGAAATTGAACGAGGCGCAATAGGCGCGGGTGTTGGCCTCGAACTTGCCGAGCTTGACCACTTCGGCGCCGCCCGAGATTTCTTCCCAGACGGTCTTGGTCGGGTCGAGCGCATCGCGGCTCTGGTCGACGTAGCCGAGCTTGACCGTCTCGCCGACGCGGATCGTGCCGGCATCCGGCTTTTCCTGGCCGGTGATCATGCGGAACAGCGTCGTCTTGCCGGCGCCGTTCGGGCCGATGACGCCGACGATGCCGCCGGGCGGCAACTTGAATTCGAGGTCGTCGATCAGCAGCGTGTCGCCAAAGCCCTTCGACAGGTCCTCGACCTCGATCACCACATTGCCGAGCCGCTCGCCATGCGGAATGACTATCTGGGTGTCGCTCGGACGCCGCTTGTCGGCCGCATCCAGCAGATCCTGGAACGCCTGGATGCGCGCTTTCGACTTGGTCTGCCGTGCCTTCGGGCTGGACTGGATCCACTCGCGCTCGCGGCCGATCGCCCGCTGGCGCGCATCGTCCTCGCGGCCCTCCTGCTTGAGCCGCTTGGCCTTGGCTTCGAGATATTTGGTGTAGTTGCCCTCGTAGGGAATGCCGCGGCCGCGGTCGAGCTCGAGGATCCAGCCGGTGACATTGTCGAGGAAGTAGCGATCGTGGGTGATGATCATCACCGCGCCGGGATAGGCGCGCAGATGCTTTTCCAGCCACGCCGTCGTCTCGGCGTCGAGATGGTTGGTCGGCTCGTCGAGCAGCAGAAGGTCGGGCTGGCGCAGCAGCAGCTGGCACAGTGCCACGCGGCGGCGCTCGCCGCCCGACAGCTTGGTGACGTCGGCTTCCTTGGGCGGGCAGCCCAGCGCTTCCATCGCCATCTCGACCTGCTGTTCGAGATCCCACAGGTTGAGCCGGTCCATCTCGTCCTGGAGCTTGGCCGACTCGTCGGCCGTCTCGTCGGAATAGTTCATCATCAATTCGTTGTAGCGTTCGATGATCGCGGTCTTGGCGGCGACGCCTTCCATGACGTTCTCGAACACGGTCTTGCTCGCATCGAGCGCCGGCTCCTGCGCCAGGTAACCGACGGTGGCGCCTTCGGCCAGCCACGCCTCGCCGCTCCACTCCTTGTCGATGCCGGCCATGATCTTGAGGATGGTCGACTTGCCGGCGCCGTTCGGCCCGAGGATGCCGATCTTGGCGTCCGGGTAGAAGGAGAGGTGGATATTCTCGAGCACCTTCTTGGTGCCATAGGCCTTGTTGAGGCCGGCCATGTGATAGATGAACTGGCGTGCCACGCGCGCTTTCCCTGAAAAGTCGACTGGAATGTCGGATTGAATGGAAGTTGCGCGCTATGTAGGCGATGCCGCGCCGAACGGCAAACTGTTTTGGCATTTCGGATTTGTCTTCCGGCCGAGACGGGCGCGATCGGCATCGGCGCATAGGCATCCAGTGTCACTGGAACTCGATCGGATCGATGATGCCTTTCGGACAGCCGGCATTGTTCGTCGGCACTGAGGCCAGCAGCAGCTCACTGAGCGAAGAGTTCGGACCGATTGGGCCGGTCAGGCCGAGCGTCAGTTCGCCGATCAGCCGCCTGCCGCTCGAAGGATCGTTCACGCAGGAGACGCGAACCCGATCGCCGGCACCGGGACCAAAGGCACTGTCGAAGGCGGCGCGGATCTGGTCGGAGGTCAGATCCCGGCCAATTTTCTGCGTGAAAAGATCACGCACCGATGACGCATTCACCGCGCGCGTCAAGTTCAGCGCATCGGAAAAATACGCCTGCTGGCTCTTGCCGTAACAGGTGCCATGCTTGATCCACTCATGCCTGTGGAGAGCGGATGCGGTGCCTGGCATGACCTGATCGAGCTCCGACCGGGTGTTCGGCTCGAGCTCGACCGGCGGCAGGTACTGCCAGTGCGCCGGATTGTCGTTCGCCTTGTCGGCCGCTGCCACCTGGCAATAGAAATTCCCGTTCGGCTGCGGCCACAGCCCATGCAAGGTGAAATGCGTCGCCTCAAAACCGGCCGCGGTCTGCGCCTTGCATTCGGTCTTGCCGGGCCTGGTTTCGCAAAACGCCGGCTGCCAGTTCAGCGCGAGGACATATTCGGGCTTTCGCGAAGCCGGCTCAGCAGGCTTCTCCTGGTCGGCCGGCACAGGAGCTGCCGGTTCCGTGGACGCGCTGCCGCCCGAAACATGGCCGCAATCGACCTTCACCCAGCGGCGCTCCGGATCGGCCCCGGGCACGCGGATCAGATAGTGGGTGGGAGCATCCTTGTTGCCAGCCAGAAGCTCGTAGCTCTGTCCCGCATCGGTCGCGATATTGCCCGGGTTCTTGCCGCTCCTGATGGCCTGGGTGGCTGGACAGATGGCGTCGGCGACGAAAGAGCCGCTCATCTTGACCTCGGCCCGCACAGCACCCGTCAGCGACGCGGCGACAAGCGCCGATCCAAAAACAAGATCTGTCAGCGTACGCATGGGTACTCTCCGGTTGAATAATGCTGGGCAACAGACTGCCGCTCTCTCGGTAGCAAATTCTCCATGTCAGAATTGCGATACCCGCGTTGCGACGCAAGAACAGCGCTGCAAAACACCGCGAACGGATTGACGCAAAACCGGCGTCGGCGCACACAAACGTTCGCAGGCGCTAAAGACGCGTTGGAGACGAAGCGACAATGTCATTCAGCCAGCAGCGCGTGCTGCGATCGCCGACCGGCGCCGAGCTCAACCTTTACGTGAAACGCGCCGAGGGCCGCCCGCGCGCGGTCGTCCAGATCAATCACGGACTGGCCGAACATGCGGCGCGCTATGTCCGCTTCGCTACCTTTCTGGGCGAGTGTGGCTTCCATGTCTATGCCCATGACCATCGCGGCCATGGCGCAACCAAGGCGCCAGACGCTCCGCTCGGCACATTCGCCAAAGTGGATGGCGGCGCCAAGGTCATCGCCGATGTCGCGGCGGTGCACGACCTGATCGCCGGCGACCATCCCGGCTTGCCGGTCATCGTCTTCGGCCATTCCATGGGCGGCCTCGTCGCGCTGAATTTCATGCTTCATCATTCGAACCGGCTGCACGCCGCAGCCATCTGGAACGCCAATTTATCCGCCGGGCTCGCCGGCCGTGCCGCACAAATCATCCTGGCCTGGGAAAAATTCCGGCTCGGCTCCGACATGCCGTCGCGCCTGCTGCCGAGACTGACCTTCCAGGCCTGGGGCAAAGCCGTCCCCGATCACCGCACGCCATTCGACTGGCTGTCGCGCGACGCGGCCGAAGTCGACAAATACATCGCCGATCCGCTGTGCGGCTGGGATGCCTCGGTGTCGATGTGGCGTGACCTGTTCGGCTTTGTCTTCGACGGCGCCGACGACACCAAATTTTCCGGCATCCGCAAGACCCTGCCGATCTGCCTGGTCGGCGGCGAAAAGGATCCCGCCACCGGCGGTGGCAAGGCGGTCAGCCATCTCGCTGGGCGCCTGCACAGGATGGGCTTTTCGAATCTCGTTTCAAAGGTTTACGCCGAGACCCGCCACGAAAGCCTGAACGAGGTGAATCGAAATATCATCATGGACGATTTCGCCGCATGGGCCGACAGCGTACTGAAACAAGCCTGACCGAGATTGGCACGGTCCGGTTGGCCCATTGCAAGAACCGTGACTTCGGCACGCGGGATTGATAGTGCATGTTGCCCAAAAGTGCGCAGCGGTTTTGGGATAACGACATGCATAAAAAGAAAACCAGAGCCTGCGCCTTCGATCAATCACGGTGATCCATGACCGAGCCTCCGCTGAAAGGCATCCGCGTAATCGAACTCGCCCGCATCCTGGCCGGGCCGTGGGCGGGGCAATTGCTTGCCGATCTCGGCGCCGACGTGATCAAGGTCGAGAGCCCTGATGGCGGCGACGATACCCGCAAATGGGGTCCGCCCTTCGTCATGAGCCATGACGGCGAAAACCTCTCGGCCGCCTACTACCATTCCTGCAATCGCGGCAAGCGCTCCATCGCCGTCGATTTCTCGACGCCCGAAGGCGCCGAGACAGTGCGCCGGCTGGCTGCGACATCGGACGTGCTGATCGAAAACTTCAAGGTCGGCGGCCTGAAGAAATACGGCCTCGACCATGACAGCTTGCGCAAAATCAACCCGCGGTTGATCTATTGCTCGATCACCGGCTTCGGCCAGGACGGGCCGTATGCGCCACGCGCCGGCTATGACTTCATCATCCAGGGCATGGCCGGCATGATGTCGATCACCGGCGAGGCCGGCCGCGAGCCGCAAAAGGCCGGTGTCGCCATTTCAGACATTTTCACCGGCCTCTATTCGGTGATCGCCATCCAGGCCGCACTTCGCCATGCCGAGAAGACCGGCGAAGGCCAGCATATCGACATGGCGCTCTACGACAGCCAGATCTCGGCGCTCGGCAACCAGAACCTCAACTATCTGGTCTCGGGAAAATCGCCGGTGCAGATGGGCAATGCGCATATGAACATCGCGCCCTACGAGGTGGTGCCGGTCAAGGACGGCCACATCATCCTGGCCATCGGCAATGACGGCCAGTTCGCCAAGTTCTGCGCGGCTGTCGGGTTGGACAAGCTGCCATCCGACCCCGATTTCGCCACCAATCCCGCCCGGGTCGCCAACCGGGCGACGCTGCGCGAGCATATAATCGAGGCGCTGAAAACCTTCGATCGCGATCCGCTGCTGGCCAGGCTGGAGGCGGCAGGCGTGCCTGCCAGCCCAATCAACACGATCGGCGAGATGTTCGCCGATCCGCAGACCATCGCGCGCGGCATGCGGCTCGACCTCGACGACGGCCATGGCAATCTGTTGCCCTCAGTGCGCGCGCCGATGGTCATGTCGGGCACGCCGCTGGTCTATGAGCGGCCCTCACCGCGTCTCGGCGAACACACCGAAGAAATCCTTGCCGAACTGGAGAGGTCTGGAAAATGAAGACCGGCGGACAACTGATTGTCGATGCGCTCGAAGCCAACGGAACGGACCGTATCTATTGCGTGCCCGGCGAATCCTACCTTGCGGTGCTCGACGCGCTGCACGACTCGCCGATCCGCACCATCGTCTGCCGCCAGGAAGGCGGCGCCGCGATGATGGCCGACTGCCATGGCCGCCTGACCGGCAAGCCAGGCATCTGCTTCGTCACCCGCGGCCCCGGCGCCACCAACGCCTCGGCCGGCATCCACATCGCCATGCAGGATTCGGTGCCCGTCATCCTGTTCATCGGCCAGGTCGCCAGCCACGCCAAGCAGCGCGAGGCTTTTCAAGAGGTCGACTACGTCAGGTTCTTCGGCGACATCGCCAAATGGGTGGTCGAGATCGACGACGCCGCGCGCATCCCCGAATTCGTCACCCGCGCCTTCGCGGTGGCGACATCCGGCCGTCCCGGCCCGGTCGTCATCTCGCTGCCGGAAGACATGCTGACCAGCCTTGCCGAGGCGCCGGCAGCCCTGCCCCACACGCCGGTCGAAACGCGGCCGGGCGAGGCCGAGCTCGATGCTCTGGAAAAGCTTCTCAACAAGGCAAAGCGCCCCTTCGTCATCCTCGGCGGCACGCGCTGGGATGCGGAGGCCGTCGCGCGGATGCGGACGATCGCCGAAGCCTGGTCGCTGCCGGTCGGCTGTTCCTTCCGCCGCCAGATGCTGTTCGATCATCTCCACCCCAGCTATGCCGGCGATGTCGGCATCGGCATCAACCCGAAGCTGGCGACCGCCATCAAGCAGGCCGACCTCGTGCTGCTGATCGGCGGCCGCATGGGCGAGATGCCGTCCTCCGACTACACGCTACTGAAGAGCCCCTACCCGGACCAGTCGCTGGTCCATGTCCATGCCGACGCCAGCGAGCTCGGCCGTGTCTACCGGCCGACGCTGGCGATCAACGCCTCGCCGTCCGCCTTCGTCGAAGCCTTTGCCGGGCGCAAGCCGGCCGCCTCGCCGGTCTGGGCGGATGAAACACCGAAGCTGCACGCCGCCTATCTCGACTGGTCGACACCGCCCGAAAGCGGCCCCGGCGCCGTCCAGATGGGGCCGATCATGAACTATCTCGAAAAAATGCTGCCCGACGACGCCATACTCACCAACGGCGCCGGCAACTACGCCACCTGGGTGCACCGCTTCCACCGTTCCCGCCGCTTTGCCACGCAGGCAGCACCGACCTCCGGCTCGATGGGCTACGGCACGCCGGCAGCGGTCGCCGCCAAGGAATTGTTTCCCGAGCGCGACGTGATCGCCTTCGCCGGCGACGGCTGCTTCCTGATGAACGGCCAGGAATTCGCCACCGCCGTGCAGTACGATCTGCCGATCATCGTTGTCGTCGTCAACAATGGCATCTACGGCACCATCCGCATGCACCAGGAACGCGAATATCCCGGCCGCGTCGTCGCCACCGACCTGAAGAATCCCGACTTCGCGGCGCTCGCCCGCGCCTATGGCGGCCATGGCGAAACCGTCGAGAAGACGGCCGACTTCGCGCCGGCCTTCGAACGCGCCCGTGCCAGCGGCAAGCCGTCGATCGTCGAGATCAGGCTCGACCCCGAGGCGATCACGCCGACCCGGACGATGACCCAGATACGGGACAGGTCGTGAGCGCAGAGGCATAAGCTGGAGCGCCCTTCGGCGGCCTATGCTACATCGTCGCCGCCTTCTCGATCTGCCCGCGGATCTCGCCGTCCTTGTGGGCCGCCGTATGGATGTTGATGTAGTATTTGCCGGCCATCAGGTCGGCAGCCTGCGCGTCGGTCAGGATCGCCGCCCCCTTGAACGGGCTTTTCGGAGCGCCCTTGAACGGGACGACGACGTCGGCATTTTCACCCTTTGCTGCCGGACCGTGAATATGTCCGGCCGTCGCCGGTCCACTGAGACCTGAATACATCACGTTCCAGGTGAGCTGTTTCGTGTCGGTGTCGAAGCCGAGAGTGGCCTCGCCTTTGCCCTCCGTGGTGACGGCTGGATTCTGCTGAGCGCCATCGAGCGTCGCCTTCATCTTCATCATGTCGGCCAAGGCCGGTGAAGCGCACAGGAAGGAAGCCGAAATGGCGAGCGCCGAAAGCATCGGCGAGAAGGATTGCATGCGCATGGAATTCTCCGTTGTGGCGATGACATCCGCTGAAGCAGGATGCACTGGAACAACGGTTGTGGCGAGCGGATGTTTCCACCGGTAACGGCTATTTTACATCCAAAAAGGGGGCGGTCGCCCGTCCCCTTTTTTCAAACTGCGGACCCCAGAGGCCCTGGTTGACGGCTTACTTGATGGCCTTGTCGGTGATGGCGGTCGTGTAGGCGCCGGTCGGCTCCTTGGTGATGATCTTCTGGTCGAGCAGCGCCTTGGCGGTGCGCGCGTAGGTCGCCGGGTCGAGCTTGCCGTCGGCATTGTCGATCAGCTTGGCGACTTCGCCCATCATGCGCTTCTGGTGGTTCTCGTCCTGGCCGCCATTGTCCATCACGATGCCGGCCGCCTCGTCGGAATTGTCGACGGCGTATTTCCAGCCCTTCATCGAGGCGCGCACGAAACGCACCATCTTGTCCTCGAAGGCCGGATCCTTGAGCTTGTCCTCCAGGGCGTAGAGACCGTCCTCAAGCAGGTCGTTGCCCATGGCCGAGTAGTTGAACACGATCAGCTCTTCCGGCTTGTAGCCGGCATCGATGAGCTGCCAGTATTCGTTGTAGGTCATGACCGAAATACAATCCGCCTGCTTCTGGATCAGCGGCTGCACGTCGAAACTCTGCTTCAGCACGGTGACGCCATCCGGGCCGCCGTCGGTCTTCAAGCCGAGCTTGTTCATCCAGGCGTAGAACGGATACTCGTTGCCGAAGAACCAGACGCCGAGCGTATGGCCCTTGAAGTCGGCTTCGGTTTTGACGGGGCCGTCCTTCGGGCAGACCAGCTGCATGCCGGCCTTCTTGAACGGCTGGGCGATATTGACCAGCGGCACGCCCTTTTCGCGTGCGGCCAGCGCACCGCCCATCCAGTCGACGATGACGTCGGCGCCGCCACCGGCGATCACCTGCTCGGGCGCGATATCGGGGCCGCCCGGCTTGATCTCGACGTCGAGGCCCTCGGCCTCATAAAAACCCTTGTCCTTGGCGACGTAGTAGCCGGCGAACTGGGCCTGCGTGACCCATTTCAGCTGCAGCGTCACCTTGTCTGCGGCCATCGCCTGGAACGCGGCAAGCGACATCGCGCCGGCCAGCATCGAAACAACAAGTCTTTTCATGCTTTTACCCTCTGGAGTTAAGTGTTCACCCTTTTAGGACCAGGACCTTCAATCCGACCCTGATTCCAAACCCGCCACCGCCCTATCCACCACGGACGGAGGGATGCCAAAACGTGACTGCTCTCTCGAAAAGAGCGACCACGCCATAAAAGACCGAACCCGCAAGTGCTGCAACTGCGATTTCGGCCCAGACCATGTCGATATTCATCCGTCCGACTTCGGTCGAAATCCGGAATCCCATGCCGACCACCGGCGTGCCGAAGAACTCCGCGACGATGGCGCCGATCAGCGCCAGCGTCGAATTGATCTTCAGCGCGTTGAATATGAAGGGCGCTGCCGCCGGCAGCCGCAGCTTGAACAGCGTCTGCCAGTAGCTCGACGCATAGGTGCGCATCAGGTCGCGTTCCATATGGCCGGAGGCGGCAAGCCCGGCGACCGTGTTCACCAGCATCGGGAAGAAAGTCATGATGATGACGACGGCGGCCTTCGACTGCCAGTCGAAGCCGAACCACATGACCATGATCGGCGCCACGCCGATGATCGGCAGCGCCGACACCATATTGCCGATCGGCAAAAGCCCGCGGCGCAGGAACGGCACGCGGTCGGCCGCGATGGCGGCGAGGAAGCCAGCACCGCTGCCAACCACATACCCAAAGATCACGGCCTTGAAGATGGTCTGCCGCACGTCGGCGGCCAGCACCGGCAGCGAATTGGCGATGCGCACGCCGATGGCGCTTGGCGGCGGCAGCAGGATGAAAGGAATGCCCGCACCGCGCGTCACCGCCTCCCAGATGATCAGGATCCAGGCGCCGAAGATCGCCGGAATGATCAGCCGCAAGGCGGTCGCCGCCCAGCGCGAGGCCGGGCGAAGCGCTGACAGCACCGTCACGCAGCGCCAGGCCAGAAGCCATGCCGCGGCGAGCAGCAGATAGAACGAGGCGCGAGCGGTGCCTTCGTTGCCGGTTATGCCGGCGAGCAATAGCCACGCTGCGCCATGCGCCCCAAGGAACAGACAGGTCGCCGCGATTGCAGGTGGAAATTGATCCACCTGGATCGCAAACAGCAACAGGATGAAGATCAAAGCCACCGTCGCGATGTCATAGCCCGGCGTAGCAGTGACAAGCGGCGCCGAAAAAAGGCCGACGGCAAGCAGGGCGAGCGCAGCATACCCTTGCCACGAGCGGGGCGTGATCGACGCAAGGCTGAGGAGATCGCTCATGCCGGTCTGCCGCCCATGGCGCGGTCGACGAGGCGCCCGGCTATGCCGACCACCATCACCAGCAGCGCCGCCACCACCGAGCCGGCCACCAGCGCCGACCAGATGTCGATGGTCTGGCTGTAGTAGGCGCCGGCAAGCAGCTTGGCGCCGATGCCGGCGACGGCACCGGTCGGCAGTTCACCGACAATGGCACCGACCAGGCTGGCGGCCACCGCCACCTTCATCGAGGTGAACAGGAACGGCACCGAAGCCGGCACCCGCAGTTTCCAGAAGGTCTGCGAGGGGCTGGCATTGTAGGTGTGCATCAGGTCGAGATGGGTGAGTTCGGGCGAACGCAGCCCCTTGACCATGCCGACCGCCACCGGAAAGAACGACAGATAGGTCGAGATCAGCGCCTTCGGGATCAGGCCGGTGACGCCGATCGCCGCCAGCACGACGATGATCATCGGCGCCACCGCCAGGATCGGAATGGTCTGCGAGGCGATGATCCACGGCATCAGGCTGCGGTCGAGCGTCGCCACATGGACGATGCCGACGGCAATCAGGATGCCGAGCGCCGTGCCGAAAGCGAAGCCGAGCAGCGTCGAGGACAGCGTCACCCAGGCATTGTAGACAAGGCTGCGATTGCTGGTGACCTTGCGCAGAAACGTGTTCTCGAAGAAATTCACCGCCACCTGATGCGGCGCCGGCAGCGTCGGCTTGGGCTGCGACATCGTCTTGCCGATGAACTCCACGATCCCCGGCGTCTCGCCGGCACGGCGGTCGAGATCGCGCTGGAACGGCGCGTTGAGGATGACGGCGAAAACATACCAGACGACCACCACGCCTGCGAGGATCGAGGTCACCGGAACGATCTTGTCGCGAAAGGAGTCCATCAGCGGCCCTCGCCAGACTGGCGCCCTCCTCTCCCCAACGGGGAGAGGGTGGCCGGAGCGAAGCGGAGGCCGGGTGAGGGGGTAGAAATCTTTCCGTCGAGGCAAGCCAGGATCGTATCAAGGACCGCTCGGCGCTCGGCCAAAACTTCATGGTTCCAGAACCGGAGAACGGAATAACCATGGCCATTCAGCCAGGCCGTCCTGGCGGGGTCGGTTGGTGACTCCGCATGCTGGCTGCCATCGAGTTCGACAATCAGACCCTTCTCGCGACAAACGAAATCCGCGATGAAAGGTCCAAGCGGCACTTGTCTCACAAATTTGTAGCCGTTGAGATGACGTCCTCTCAGTTCCCCCCAAAGTCGGTACTCAGCTTCGGTTTCGTCGACCCGCAGCTTTCGAGCGCGAGCGGTTGCCCCGACATTTCTTTTCGTCGGATCTGTCGGCGCCGCCCCCTCACCCGACCTCCGCTTCGCTCCGGCCACCCTCTCCCCGTCGGGGAGAGGAGGGAGCCCATCCCGCTCAATCCTCATAGCTGTGCCCTGCCCTGCGCCGCGTCGCTTCGCTCCTTGCTTCGCCCTAGGATGACGAAGGCGTGGGTGGTCGCGCTCTCGATGAACGCCGCTTCGCGGCGGCTCCGCCCTAGTCTTACTGAGTAGACGAAGGCATGGGTGGGCCCGCTGGCCCCGTCGGGGAGAGGAGGGAGCCCATCCCGCTCAATCCTCATAGCTGTGCCCTGCCCTGAGGCCGTCACGGACCCGCGCCGCGATCGCCAAAAACTCCGGCGTCTCGCGAATGTCGAGCGGCCGCTTTTTCGGCAGCGTCGATTCGATGACGTCGCTGACGCGGCCCGGGCGCGGCGACATGACGATGATCCGTGTCGACAGGTAGACCGCCTCGGGAATGGAATGGGTGACGAAGCAGATGGTCTTGTTGGTCCGATCCCAAAGCTCCAGAAGCTGTTCGTTGAGGTGGTCGCGCACGATCTCGTCCAGCGCGCCGAACGGCTCGTCCATCAACAGAAGATCGGCATCGAAGGCCAACGCCCGCGCGATCGAGGCACGCTGCTGCATGCCGCCGGAAAGCTGCCACGGGTATTTCTGCTCGAAGCCGGACAGGTTGACGAGATCGAGCGTGCGCTTGATGCGCGCCGCCTGCTCTGCCTTCGACAGGCCCATGATCTCCAGCGGCAGCGCCACATTGCGCTCGATCGTGCGCCACGGATAAAGTGCGGCCGCCTGGAAGACATAGCCATAGGCGCGGGTTTCGCGCGCCTGCTCCGGCGTCACGCCGTTGACGGAGATGCTTCCCGATGTCGGTTTCTCGAGATCGGCGATGACCCGCAGCAAGGTCGTCTTGCCGCAGCCGGACGGCCCGATGAAGGAGACGAATTCGCCCTTGCCGATGGTCAGGTCGACATTCGACAGCGCCTGCACCGGACCGTCGCTGGTCTGGAAGGTCAGGCCGAGCTTGCTTGCCGAAACGACGGCTGGCGACTGTCCGGTCATAGGCCGCAGCCTGGCTTTTCGCGTCGCCGCCGCGGCGGCCGGTTACCCGTTGCTTTTGCCAAAATGCTGCTTTCCACTTATCTTGTCCCACTCGATCGAGAGTTTGCCCGATGTCATCCAAACCCACCTGCCATCTTATCCGCCCCGAGAGCTCTTATGAAGGCAAGCAGGGACTGAGTTATTTCGCCGGCATCGCCGCCGAAACGGTCGGCTCTACCGGTATCTGCATGCACCTGCTCACCATGCCGCCCGGTGCCCGCGCCAAGGCGCATATGCACGAAAGCCATGAAACGGCGATCTATGTGCTCTCCGGCGAGGTCCATACCTGGTATGGCGACCGGCTCGAGCAGCGGATCGTCGCCAAGGCCGGCGACCTCTTCTACATTCCCGCCGGCGTGCCGCATCTGCCGGCCAATCTGAGCGACAGCCCGGCCTCGGCGGTCATCGCCCGCACCGATCCCAACGAACAGGAAAGCGTCGTGCTGCTGCCGGAACTGGAGGGGCTGGTCGCGCGATAGGCGGGCTACCCGCCGGCCAATTGGTATCGGGCATAGAGACAGTGCAATCGCTTCAGGTTTGCGCTGCCCCTCATCGCCCCGGCCGGGCGGGCCGGGCGGGGGCGGGGGGGGGGGGGCCCCCGGGGCCCAAACAAACACCCCGGCACATACCGCCCTTGGGGCGCCAACACCCCCCGGGCCCCGCGAA
>NZ_JBVVQR010000009.1:118230-177196 GCF_055811535.1 Mesorhizobium sp. WSM4816
GGCCCCCCCCCCCCCCCCCCGGGGCGGGCCCGCCCGGGGGGGGTTTTGGGGGGCGGCGCCGACTTCGACAAACACTAGCACCGGGACAGTACCGTCCTTGCGCAAGCTCACACCCCGGTCGCCGGAATACCTGACCGTTCCACCTTGCGCGGCGCTGAAATTTCCTTCCAGGTCGACAGCGCCCGATTGACCGCGGCATTCGGCTCGCGAGCGACGAACTCGCCATGGCCGGGCTTCGCCTTGACCTCGTTCTCCTGGATCGACAGTTCGCCGCGCGAAAAGACGAAGCGCGGCAGGCCGGTCACCTCAAAACCTTCGAAGACGTTGTAGTCGATCACCGACTGCTGCTTCTTGGAAGTGATCGTCTTCTTGCGCTTCGGGTCCCAGACGACGATGTCGGCGTCGGCGCCTTCGACGATGGCGCCCTTCCTCGGATACATGTTGAGGATCTTGGCGATGTTGGTCGAGGTCACCGCGACGAACTCGTTCATCGTCAGCCGGCCGGTGTTGACGCCCGTCGTCCACAGCACCGGCAAGCGATCCTCGAGCCCGCCTGTGCCGTTCGGGATCTTGGTGAAATCGCCGACGCCGTTGCGCTTCTGGCTGGTGGTGAAGGCGCAATGGTCGGTCGCCACCACTTGCAGCGATCCGGCCTGCAGGCCGGCCCACAGCGAATCCTGGTGCAGTTTGTTGCGGAACGGCGGGCTCATGACGCGGCGCGCCGCATGGTCCCAGTCCTTGTTGAAATATTCGCTCTCGTCGAGCGTCAGATGCTGGATCAGCGGCTCGCCGAACACCCGCATGCCCTTCTGCCGCGCCCGGCGAATGGCTTCGTGGGCCTGCTCGCAGGAGACATGCACGACATAGAGCGGCACGCCGGCCATGTCGGCGATCATGATGGCGCGGTTGGTCGCCTCGCCTTCCACTTCCGGCGGCCGCGAGTAAGCGTGCCCTTCGGGGCCGTTGTTGCCGGCGGCCAGCAGCTTCTGCGACAGCGCCGCCACCACGTCGCCATTCTCGGCATGGACCAGCGGCAGCGCGCCAAGATCGGCGCAGCGCTGGAACGACGAATACATCTCGTCGTCATCGACCATCAGCGCGCCCTTGTAGGCCATGAAGTGCTTGAACGAGGTGATGCCCTTGTCGACCACGGTGGCCATCTCGTCGAACACCTGCTTGCCCCACCAGGTGATCGCCATGTGGAAGGAATAGTCGCAGGACGCCTTCGAGGTCTTGTTGTCCCACATCTGCAAGGCCTCGAGCAGCGACTGCTGCGGCGCCGGCAGGCAGAAATCGACGACCATCGTGGTGCCGCCGGCAAGCGCGGCGCGGGTGCCGCTCTCGAAATCGTCGGCCGAATAAGTGCCCATGAACGGCATTTCGAGATGGGTGTGCGGATCGATGCCGCCCGGCATCACATAGCAGCCGGTGGCGTCGAACTCGTGGTCCCCATGCAGGTTCGAACCGATGGCGACGATCTTGCCGTGCTGCATCAGCACATCGGCTTTCCACGTACGATCGGCGGTGACGATGGTGCCGTTCCTGATGACTTTGGTCATTTTCTTGTTCCCTTTTGTTCTCTTCGCGGTTCTTGGGGAGCGGCGTTCGGAATCCTGGTTTCTAGCTCACCCCACGATCTCCGCCGTCTCCACCACTGCGTGGAACAGCACGTCGGCGCCGGCCGCCGCCCATTCCTTGGTGATCTCCTCGGCCTCGTTGTGGCTGAGTCCGTCGACGCAGGGGCACATCACCATTGCCGTCGGCGCGACGCGGTTGATCCAGCAGGCGTCGTGGCCGGCGCCGGAGACGATGTTGCGATGCGTATAACCCAGGCGCTCGGCCGCATCCCGCACAGCCTTGACGCAGCCCGGATCGAAAGTCACCGGATCGAAATGGCCGACCTGGTCGATTTGATATTTGATGTCGAGCGCTTCGCAGATCGTGTCGATGCCTTCGCGGATGCGCCCGTCCATGGCGTCGAGCACTTCCTTTTCCGGCGAGCGGATGTCGATGGTGAACATGGTGCGGCCGGCGATGATGTTGCGCGAGTTCGGATAGACCTCCATGTGGCCGACCGCACCGACGGCGTCGGGCTGGTAGTCCATGGCGATCTCGTGCACCAGTTCGATCACCCGCGCCATGCCGAGCCCGGCATTGCGGCGCTTCGGCATCGGCGTCGAGCCGGTATGCGCCTCCTTGCCGGTCAGCGTCACCTGCAGCCATTTCAATCCCTGGCCATGGGTGACGACGCCGATGTCGATGCCCTCGTCTTCGAGGATCGGGCCCTGCTCGATATGCAGCTCGAAGAAGGCGTGGATCTTGCGCTCACCGACTTTCTCGCTGCCTTTCCAGCCGATGCGTTCGAGCTCCTCGCCGAATTTTTTGCCGTCCTTGTCGACATGTTCGTAGACGTCGGCCTGGTCGAGGACGCCGGCGAACACGCCGGATGCCATCATCGCCGGCGCAAAGCGCGCGCCTTCCTCGTTCGTCCAGTTGGTGACGACGATCGGGTGTTTTGTCTTGATGCCGAGTTCGTTGAGCGAGCGCACGATCTCCAGGCCGCCGAGCACGCCAAGCACGCCGTCATACTTGCCGCCGGTCGGCTGGGTGTCGAGATGGCTGCCGACATAGACCGGCGGCAGATCGGGCTCGGTGCCCTCGCGGCGGGCAAACATCGTGCCCATCTCGTCGAGGCCCATTTCAAGTCCCGCCGCCTCGCACCAGCGCTTGAACAGCTGCCGCCCCTCGCCGTCCGCGTCGGTCAACGTCTGGCGATTGTTGCCGCCGGCAACGCCGGGGCCGATCTTCGCCATCTCCATTATCGAATCCCACAAACGGTCTGAATTGATTCGCAGATTCTCGCCTGGAGCGGCCATTTTCTAAAACCTCATCGATTGCGCAGCGTTCCCCAGGGAAAGCTGCGCCGCGTTTCTCAATCCACCGCCCTCAGCACTTCACGCACATGGTCGATCAATTCGTTGATCTGGCCCTTGGTGATGATCAGCGGCGGCGACAGCGCGATGATGTCGCCGGTGGTGCGGATCAGCGCGCCGCGCTCGAACGCTTTCACAAAAGCCGAGAAGGCACGCTTGGTCGGACTACCGGGGATGGGCGCCAGCTCGATCGCGCCGATCAGGCCGATGTTCCTGATGTCGATGACGTTCGGCTCGCCCTTCAGCGAATGCAGCGCGTCTTCCCAATACGGCGCCAGTTCCTGGCCGCGGGTCAGCAGGCCCTCTTCCTTATAGGTGTCGAGCGTGCCCAGCGCCGCCGCACAGGCGATCGGATTGCCCGAATAGGTGTAGCCGTGGAAGAACTCGATCATATGTTCGGGGCCGGTCATGAAGGCGTCGTGGATTTCCTTCTTGACGAACACCGCGCCCATCGGAATGACGCCGTTGGAGACGCCCTTGGCGGTGGTCATGATGTCGGGCGTGACGCCGAAATAGTCGGCGGCAAACGGCGTGCCGAGACGGCCGAAACCGGTGATGACCTCGTCGAAGATCAAAAGGATGCCGTGCCTGGTGCAGATCTCGCGCAGCCTCTCGAGATAGCCCTTCGGCGGCAGGATGACGCCGGTGGAACCGGCCACGGGCTCGACGATGACCGCCGCGATGGTCGAGGCGTCGTGCAGCGCGACGATGCGCTCCAACTCGTTGGCCAATTCCGCGCCATGCTCGGGCACGCCCTTGGTGAACGAATTCTTCTCGGGCAGGTGGGTGTGCGGCATGTGGTCGACGCCGCCGAGCAGCGTGCCGAACATCTTGCGGTTGGTGACGATGCCGCCGACCGAGATGCCGCCGAAATTGACGCCGTGATAGCCGCGCTCGCGGCCGATCAGGCGGGTGCGCGAGCCCTCGCCTCTGGCGCGGTGATAGGCGATCGCCATCTTCAACGCGGTCTCGACCGATTCCGATCCGGAATTGGTGAAGAACACGTGGTCCATGCCCTGCGGCGCCAGGTCGACCAAACGGTTCGCCAGTTCAAAGACGATCGGGTGACCCATCTGGAACGCCGGTGCATAGTCGAGCTCGGCGGCCTGGCTCTGGATCGCCTCGGTGATCTTCGGCCGGCAGTGGCCGGCATTGACGCACCACAGACCGGCGGTGCCGTCTAAAACCGTGCGGCCGTCGCTCGTCGTGTAATGCATGTCCTTGGCGGACACCATCATGCGCGGCGCCTGCTTGAACTGCCGGTTTGCCGTGAACGGCATCCAGAATGCGCTGAGATCGTTCGGCGTGACTTTCAGCCGGTTGGACATGACCAAGACTTCCCCTTGTAACCTGTTTCGGTGCGGCTAACGCTTGGTCTTCCCGACACTTGGTCTCTGCTGCGTTTTCGTGCTACGCAAATTTTGACCGATTGGACAAACGTTAGCACCGCCCTGTCGGCGGTCAAGGGATTACTAGCGGAAATGCGGCAGCTGAGGCGCGCTCCACAGGCCGGAGAAAAACTGGTCCAGAGTATTGGTCCAGATCGCTCTCCAACCCAGGATATGCCGCAGTGACGGCCGACATGGAAATTCCGGCCCCTCGCCGCACCCGCATCCAGCAGGAAAAGCGCGAGCTGATCCTGGAGGCGGCGCTCGAGGTGTTCTCGACCAACGGCTTTCGCGGCTCGACCATCGACCAGATCGCCGAAGCCGCCGGCATGTCGAAGCCGAACCTGCTCTACTATTTCCGCCGCAAGGAGGACATCCACGAGACGCTGATGCAGCGGCTTCTCGACACCTGGCTGGCGCCGCTGCGCGAACTCGACGACATCGGCGATCCCTTGACCGAATTGCGCAGCTATATCAGGCGCAAACTCGAAATGGCGCGCGACTTCCCCAGGGAAAGCCGACTGTTCGCCAACGAGATCCTGCAGGGCGCGCCGCGCATCATGCCGATGCTGGAAGGCGAACTGAAGACGCTGGTCGACGAGAAGGCCGCCGTCATCAAGGGCTGGATGCGCGCCGGCAGGATCGCCCCCACCGACCCCTGGCACCTGATCTTCTCGATCTGGGCGACGACGCAGCACTATGCCGATTTCGACGTTCAGGTCCGCGCCGTGCTCGGCCCCGACCGCGGCGGCGACGGCCGCTTCGAGGACGCTGCAAGGTTTTTAGAGCAATTGTTCATCGACGGGCTGAAGCCGAAGGGCTGACGCCTCAGCAATATGGTTTGACAGATTGAGACCGTTTGCCAGAGGCTGCGGCGGCTGCCTCCGCGAGGCGGCCACCGAACCTTCAAAGCGGCTGCGCCGCCAGCGCCAGGAAACCTCCAGTCAGCGCCACGTTGCCGACAAAGCCGTTGATGCGCGACGCGCGCTCGGGCCCCTGATGATCCCAGAAATTGTGGAACATCGGCGTGGCCACCATCAGGAACATCACCAGGCACAGAGCCGCGGCAGCGGTCCAGACACCTGATATCACCAGCGCTCCGGATACGATTTGCAGGACGATCCCCAGCCACAGCATCAGCCGCGCCTGCGGCACGCCTCGCGTCGTCATCAACTGGGTCAGGAAGCCTGCATTCTGGATGTTGCGCAGGCCGGCAAAGACGAAGGCACCGCCAAGCAGCAGGCGTGCGGCAACCAGAATCTCATTCTCAAAATTCAACAACATGGTCTTGATCCCAAAGCAAAAAGGGACGCACGGCGTTAAGGCCGCGCATTCCAGTTTCGTCCGCTCAGGCGGCCTTGGCCGCCGCTGCCGGATGAATGGCGTGGAAGGAAACGCAGAGCCGGTTCCAGGTGTTGATCATGCCGATCGCGACGGACAGCTTGACCAGTTCCTCTTCCGAGAAGTGTTCGAGCGTGCGAGCGTAGAGATCGTCCGGCACGCCGCTGTCGGCGATCTTCGTCACCATTTCGGTCCAGGCGAAGGCAGCGCGTTCGCGCTCGGAAAACAGCGGCGATTCCTTCCAGGCGGACACGAGATAGAGCCGCTGTTCGGTCTCGCCATCACGGCGCGCCTCGCGGCTATGCATCTCGACGCAATAGGAACAGCCATTGATCTGCGACGCCCGCAGCTTGATCAGATGCAGCAGGCTTGCCTCGAGCCCGCACTCGTCGACCGCCTTGTTGAGCGCCGATACCGCTTTCATGATCTCCGGCGCCGCGCCGAAGAATTGCAGCCTCTGCTTCATTCTCTTTCCCTTCACGGTTGCTTGGTTGAACTGGATTTCTGCGGTCGTTGATTACGCTCGACAAAGGCGCAGTTGGCGGCGACTGAACGGGGATCGGCATCGCTCACGTATTCCGCAACGATGTCGGACAGCCGGGCCTCGGCAAGAGCGGTGCGATAGGCGCGCTCGGCCTTCAGCATCGCGACGCTGATGCCGCAAGGTTTGACATAGGCCGATGCATCGAGCCTGGCCGGCCCGCGCTGACGAATTTCGCCGCAGCGGAAGGCCGGTTCGCGTCCTTCGACGGCGAGCACGATGTCGAGCAGCGTTATGCGCTCCGCCGGCCGCGCCAGCCGGTAACCGCCCGATGGCCCCGGCACCGATTCCAGGATGCCCGACGCCGTCAGCGCGTTGAGATGCTTGAGCAGATAGCTTTGCGACAGGCCGAACGCTTCCGCCATGGCAGCACCCGGCATGGTCGCCGCGCCTTCCACGCCGGCAAGCATGGCGGCGCAGTGGATGGCCGCTTCGACGCCCTCGCCCAGCTTCATTTTTTTGAGTCCAAATTCATGGATATACCTTATCGTGGATAAACTTTATCCGCAATAGGAAATTGAGAGTCTCGACGCCGGATGGCTGCGCTGACGGCGATTTTATCCGATCGACGGCGCCGCCCCTCATTGCCCTACCGGGCATTTCTCCCCGTAAACGGGGAGAAAGACGCCGGCATCGACGTTTTGCAGAATAGAGAGCCAAGGCCGCGGCCAGCGGGCTTCTCCCCGTTTACGGGGAGAAGGTGCCGGCAGGCGGATGAGGGGCAGCGCCAACCTCGAGGATTCAACCGCTTCGACCGGGAAGAAACTTACTCCGCGGCCACCTTGGCCATCGGGTTGTTCGGATGCGTCGTCCAGTTGGCGTAGACCGGCGACACCGGTCTGCCGGTGCGCTGGTCGATGACGCCGGCC
Organism: Mesorhizobium sp. WSM4816; assembly: GCF_055811535.1. Lineage (NCBI taxonomy): Bacteria > Pseudomonadati > Pseudomonadota > Alphaproteobacteria > Hyphomicrobiales > Phyllobacteriaceae > Mesorhizobium > Mesorhizobium sp. WSM4816. Next base: position 125,303 of record NZ_JBVVQR010000009.1, read on the forward strand.
GCCAGCGGCTCCATGGTGATGCAGTTCTCGACAGGGCAGACATTGACGCAGAGGTTGCAGCCGACGCATTCGGCTTCGATCACCTCGAAACGTCTGACGCCGTCCACCATGCTGGTGATCGCCTGGTGCGAAGTGTCCTCGCAGGCGATGTGGCAGCGGCCGCACTTGATGCAGGCCTCCTGGTCGATATGCGCCTTGGCGACGTAATTGAGGTTGAGGTATTGCCAGTCGGTGACGTTGGGCGTGGCGCGGCCGACGATATCGTCGAGCGAGGCATGGCCCTTCTCGTCCATCCAGTTTTCGAGGCCGGCGATCATCTCCTGCACGATCTTGAAGCCATAAGTCATCGCCGCCGTGCACACCTGCACATTGCCGGCGCCGAGCGCCATGAATTCGGCAGCGTCGCGCCACGTGGTGATGCCGCCGATGCCGGAGATCGGCAAGCCCTGCGTTTCCGGATCGCGGGCGATCTCGGCGACCATGTTCATGGCGATCGGCTTCACCGCCGGGCCGCAATAGCCGCCATGCGAGCCCTTGCCGTCGATCGTCGGCTCCGGTGCGAAACTATCGAGATTGACGCCGGTGATCGAATTGATGGTGTTGATCAGCGACACCGCGTCGGTGCCGCCGGCATGGGCGGCGCGCGCCGGCTTTCGTATGTCGGTGATGTTCGGCGTCAGCTTGGTGATCACAGGCATGCGGGTGTTGGCCTTGCACCAGCGCACCACCATTTCGATGTATTCCGGCACCTGGCCGACGGCGGCACCCATGCCGCGTTCCGACATGCCGTGCGGGCAGCCGAAATTGAGCTCGATGCCATCGGCCCCGGTCTCCTCGACCACCGGCAGGATCGCCTTCCACGCATGCTCCTCGCAAGGCACCATCAGCGAGACGACGATGGCGCGGTCGGGCCAGTCCATCTTGACCTGCTTGATCTCGCGCAGATTGGTCTGCAAGTCGCGGTCGGTGATCAGTTCGATGTTGTTCAAGCCGAGCAGGCGGCGATCGGCGCCCCAGATCGCGCCATAGCGCGGGCCGTTGACATTGACCACCGGCGGCCCCTCTTCGCCGAGCGTCTTCCAGACAACGCCGCCCCAGCCCGCCCTGAAGGCGCGGATGACATTGTAGGCCTTGTCGGTCGGCGGCGCCGAGGCCAGCCAGAACGGATTCGGCGATTTGATGCCGACGAAATTGTTTCTGATATCTGCCATGCTCATGCCCTCCCGTTCGAGGTCAGTGCCCGGTGGATCGATTCGGCCGCGTCGCGCCCCTGCGCGACTGCCGAGACGGTGAGGTCGTCGCCGCCATAGATGCAGTCGCCGCCGGCCCAGACGTTTGGCAGCGAGGTGCGGCCTTCGGCGTCGACCTTGATGCGGCCGGCTTCCAGCGCCAGCAAGGCGCCGCTGCCGTTGAGCGCAGCCGGGACAAAGCTCTGGCCGATCGCCTTGAACACCTGGTCGGCGGTGAGCGTCAGCCGCTCGCCGGTGCCGACGAGCCTGTCGCCTTCCATCGCCGTATATTCGAGTTCGATGCCCGACACCTTGCCGCCTTCGGCAATGACCCGCTTCGGCTGCAGCCAGTGACGGATGATGACGCCGTTGGCGGCGGCCAGGTCCTGCTCGAATTCCGAGGCGTTCATGTGCTCCTGACCGCGCCGGTAGCAGATCGTCACCTCTTCGGCGCCGAGCAGTTTTGATTGCACCGCCGCGTCGATCGCCGTCATGCCGCCACCGATGACGACGACACGCCGGCCGACCGGCAGGCTGGCAAGATCGCTGGCCTGGCGAAGCTCGGCAATGAACTCCACCGCATTGGTGACGCCTTGCGCGTCCTCGCCGTCGGCGCGCAGCGCGTTGACGCCGCCAAGCCCCATGCCGAGGAACACTGCATCGTAATTCCTGGTCAGGTCCGACAGCTGGTAATCGCGGCCAAGCGCCTTGCCGTTCTGGATGTCGATGCCGCCGATCGAAATGACATAGTCGACCTCGGCCTGGGCAAAATTGTCGATGCTCTTGTAAGCGGCGATGCCGTATTCATTGAGACCGCCGGCTTTCGGGCGCGCCTCGAGGATGGTCACGTCGTGACCGTGGCGGGCGAGCCGATGGGCGGCGGCAAGCCCGGCCGGTCCGGCGCCGACCACGGCGACCGTCTTGCCGGTCGGAGCGGCGCGCGGGTAAAACTGCTTGTTCTCAGCCATCGCGACATCGGTGGCATAACGCTGCAGGCGGCCGATCTGCACCGGCTTGCCTTCAGCCACTTCGCGCACGCAGACCTCTTCGCACAGCGTCTCGGTCGGGCAGACGCGGGCGCACATGCCGCCCAAAATGTTCTGGTCGAAAATCGTCCTGGCCGAGCCGATCGGATTGCCGGTCGAGATCTGGCGGATGAACAGCGGGATGTCGATCGAGGTCGGGCATGCGTTCATGCACGGCGCATCGTAGCAGAAATAGCAGCGATCGGACTCGACCAGCGCCTCGTGATGATCGAGCGGCGGATGCAGGTCGGAAAAATTATCGGCATATTGCTCGGGCGAAAGGCGCCCGCCGGCAATGCCCTGCTTGAAATGACCAGTCGCCATTCCGCTTCCCCATTCCTTGTTGTTTTGCGGAAGGCTAGCACGTTTTGTTTTTTTATCAATTGGTCAATTTTCGACGCAAGCCGCTGAAAAGGCTGGATAAAAACTTGATATATATACTCATGTTTTCGAGCTCATCCGTTGGATGAACAGGATCACCGGTAGCTGGGAAGGCGGTATCCTGGGCCGACCAGCCAGCAGGCCGGCTATCGTTCTGCCGGATGTCGTCGATCGCCTCGACCCATGCGGCGCGCAGAAGCGACTCGAAGGTCGCGACGGGCTGTTCGAACCGCTCGCGAGGTGATAGGCGTTTGAGCATGTAGTTCGCCGGATTAGAGGGAATTGTGCCGCGCGACAATTTCAGCAGCCAAGTCGTTGATCGCCTCGCAAAACGCGCGGGCATGAAGTGCTCCTTCCCTGACTGCCGAGCGCCAACATCAGGACCCGGATCAGAGCCGACCAGCATCACAAATACCGGTGTGGCCGCCCATATGTGCGCTGCCTCACCAGGAGGCCCTCGCTTTGATGAAAGCATGTCGGCTGAGGATCGTGCCAGCATCCTGAACGGCATTTGGCTTTGTCAGACCCACGCCAAGCTTATCGACGACGACGAAGTCACCTATTCCGCACCGCGGCTTCGGGAGTGGAAAGAAACAGCCGAACAGATGGCCGCCTTGGAAGCCAAAGGCTACGAAGTACGCCGATCTGCGCCTTTTCCCGACTTGGAGAAAAAGGCGCCCAAGCTACTCGGTGAGATGCGTACGGACCTCGCCGGTCAACCGCTCGTGAGAGAGTTTATTCTCTTATCCAAAAAAGTGATGTACACACCGGGCGATACTCCGTTCTTCGTTTACTATCTCGAAGATCACGAGTTTCTCCCATCCATCATGACGATCATGCAGCACGCTGGAGCGATCTACGATGTCGCGTTCAATGATGTGCCTCGTTACAACCTTCGAGAGGAGTTTGTGCGGTACCTCATCGGCGACAACTGATCGTACTTGATCAGCCGTATCATTGCTCGCCCTAAACTCGCGCACCACGCCTTCCACGCCACTGCGGGATCAGATCGGAGGCCAAGGTCGATCCGTAGACCGTCGCTCAAGTCGGTGGCCACGCCGTTCCTGCGCGGCCGCCCGTCGGATGGCCTGGGAAGCGTACTGTCGATGTAGCGGCCGCGCTGACGTGCCGCCGCAATCGTTCCTGTGGGCACGGTACAGCCGGCCGCGACCGCATAGGCAGTGAAACCTCTCGCCGGTTCCGTAGCCAGCCATGCACCATCCTCTTGACTTCACATTGAGTAGTATTGTACACTCATCAAAGATCGAGAAAGGACCCTCAATGACAGGCAATGAACTTAAGCAGGTGATTGGCGAGCTGCGTCTCAGCCAAGCTGAGTTTGCTCGATTGGTAGGTGTAACGGTCGGGGCTGTTTCCCAATGGCTTTCGGAAGTCAGAAGCATTCCCGGCCCGGTTGATTCGTTCGTTGGCCTCTTCATGAGGCTACCGAGTTCTATTCGCGAGTTCGAACTTTCCCAGCTTCAGAAAGGAGCAAACATTATGCGGAATGGCATGTATTTGATTCACTTCACAGGATCGAACGGCAACGGCGATGCCACGCTGACTTTTCACGACGGTATCGTCTACGGCTTTGATACGGGTTTCGCCCGTTATGACGGCACCTGCAACGTCAATGCCAGCGGCGTCGCAGATATCGAGGTCAAGGTAACAATGCCACCGAACGTACAAAGTGTGGTCGGTGGTGTTGTCCATCCCTTCGAATGGACTTTGCCAGTCAAGGCTCAGATGAACGTCAACCAAGAGCAGGGCTATATCGTTGTGAACACTGGGCTCGGCCCCAAGGTCACTGCCCAGTTCACCCGCATGCGTGATCTGCCGGCTGCGATTGCTGCATGAAATAGAAGGCCCGACTGACAAATCGGGCCTTCTTGGGCGCCCCTTCGGGGCTGAACCAGCCAGTCGCTTTCGCAACCTTCAGCTCGGCGTTACTCACCTCTATCGGGACCGGGATCGGTCTCCTCCCGATGGCATAGCGCGACAAGCTCTGAAGTGAGCGACATATGGCCCATGGATCACCCCCCCGTTGACGGAAAGCAAAGTCAAAAACCGAAACATGCGCAAGATTGCGAACGAGGGGTGCCTTGCCGCCATCGATTACTGGCCCAGATGTCGGAATTCCGTCGCGAAAATCGTCCTAGATGGATCACGCATGATCGATGACTGGAAACCCAAGGAGCACGACAATGCCAAACTCCCCGACGTCCTTCTTCTGGTACGAGCTGATGACCACCGATCTCGACGCCGCCGAAGCGTTCTACACCGACGTGGTGGGCTGGAAGGCGCAGCCCTTCGACGGCGCGCCCGGCATGCCGCGCTATGTCGTGATGAATGTCGGCGAGCGCGGCGTTGCCGGGCTGATGACGCAGCCGGACGAAGTGCGCAAGACGGGCATGCCGCCAGCCTGGATCGGTTACATCCATACCGGGGATGTCGATGCTTCGACGAAATCGCTGAAGGGGGCCGGCGGTGCGGTTCACCGCGAACCCGATGACATTTCGGGCGTCGGCCGCTTTGCCGTCGTCGCCGATCCGCAAGGCGCGGTGTTCAACTTCCTGCAGCCGATCGGCCCTGACCAGCCGCCGTTGCCTGCTACTACTCCCGGCAATATTGGCTGGCATGAACTCTACACGACCGACTGGCACGCCGCGTTCGATTTCTATGCCGGGCAATTCGGCTGGACCAAGGGCGACGCCATGGATATGGGGCCGATGGGCACCTACCAGCTGTTTGCCGCCGGCGGCGAACCTGTTGGCGGCATGATGAACAAGCCCGAGCAGGTTCCGGTGCCGGTCTGGCAGTTCTATTTCAATGTCCCCGCAATCGACGCGGCGGCCAAGCGTGTCACCGATAATGGCGGCACGATCCTGATGGGACCGATGGAGGTTCCCGGCGGCGGCTGGATCGTGATGTGCACGGATCCACAGGGTGCTCATTTCGCGCTGACGGCGCCGGTGCGGTAGCTGGGCCGGACATCACGCTATTTGGCGTTTTGCTTGTCGAAGTGGGCAATCCTTCGCGCCCCCCTCTGTCCTGCCGGACATCTCCCCCACTTGGGGGGAGATTGGCAGCTCCGGCGACGGCACTCTTCTTGCGACCTTTGTGATTGGCGAATTCAGTGATGACGGCCGATCTCCCCCCTTGTGGGGAGATGCCAGATTCTTGCCAAAGAGGGGCAGGACAGAGGGGGGCGCTGTCCCGCCGACCCCGCGCATTTTGGATAGACTCCACCTAGCGGCGCCATCACCCTCGCATCCGCTCGAGATTCGCGTCGAACAGCGGCGTCGGCTGCACCCGTGCGGTGTAGCGCTTGCCCAAGAGCTCGACCTCGAAACCATCGGCCTCGTCGGCGATCTCCTTCGGCACATAGCCCATCGCCACCGACGTCTTCGAATGATGTGCGTAGCCGCCTGACGTGACCCAGCCGCGCACCGCGCCGTCGAACCAGATCGGCTCGTCACCGATGACGTCGGCGTCTGCCGCATCGACGACAAAGGCGCGCAGCCGCAGCTTGCCGCCTTGCTGGCGCTCGGCCAGTGCCGCCTGCTTGCCGATGAAATCGGTTTCTTTCCCGTAGGCGACGAAACGGTCGAGCCCGGCCTCCAGCGGTCCGTAGATCGGCCGGTATTCGCGCGCCCACGAGCCGTAATTCTTCTCCAGCCGCAGCGCGTTGAGCGCGCGCGCGCCGAACAGGCCGATGCCGAAGTCTTCGCCGGCCGCCATCAGGGTCTGGTACGCGGCACGCTGATATTCCGGCGCCACCCAGATCTCGTAGCCGAGGTCGCCGGTGTAGCTGACGCGGCCGACCAGGCACGGCACCATGCCGATATCCATCCTGGCCGTCGCCATGAACGGGAACGCCGCATTCGACACATCCGCCCGCGTGACTTTTGCCAGCACGTCCCGCGCCCTCGGACCGGCAATCGACAGGCCCGTCAGTCTCGCCCCCAGCGCCTCGATATGGACCGAGCTGTCTTGCGGCAGATGCGCCTCGAACCAGCGCATGTGATACTGCTCGGCAATGCCGGAACCGGCGAGGAACCAGCCCTCCCCGCTGGAATTGCCGCTGCCGAGATTGGCCAGCGAAAAGTCGCCGATCAGCCTGCCGTCTTGCTTCAGCATCGGCGCCAGCGTCATGCGGCCGGGCTTTGGCAGCTTGCAGGCAAGCAGGCGGTCGAGCCAGGCCGCCGCGCCCGCGCCCGTCACCCTGTATTTGGCGAAGGACGAGATTTCCGACAGGCCGACACTTGTCCGCACCGTCCTCACCTCTTTTGCGACATGCTCGAAATCGCTCGAGCGCCGCCACGAGAACTCGTCCCTGACGCCTTCGGGCGCATACCACAGCGGCACTTCCAGCCCATAGGCCACGCCCCACTGCGCGCCCTTCGCCGACAACAGGTCGTAGACCGGCGTGGTCTTGAGCGGCCGCCCGGCAGGCAGTTCCTCATTGGGGAAGCGGATGGAAAAACGCCGCGAATAATTCTCGCGCACCTTGGCGTTGGTGTAGGCCATCGTTGCCCAGTCGCCGTAGCGCGAGACGTCCATCGCCCAGATGTCGGCGCCAGGATCGCCCTCGATCATCCAGTTCGACAGCGCCAGGCCAACACCGCCGCCCTGCGAAAAGCCGGCCATGACGCCGCAGGCGACCCAGAAGCCAGGCAGGCCGCGCACCGGCCCGACCAACGGGTTGCCATCGGGCGCAAAGGTGAAGGGGCCGTTGATGATCTGCTTGATTCCGGTGTTCTGGAAGGCCGGGAAATGCCGAAACCCGACTTCCAATGACGGCGCGATGCGGTCGATGTCGGGCTCGAGAAGCTCGTGGCCGAAATTCCACGGTGTCTGGAGCTCGGACCATGGCTTGTTGGCCTTCTCATAGGTGCCCATCAGCATGCCGCCGCGCTCCTGGCGCAAATAGAGCTCGCCGTCGAAATCGACCGCGTGGATGATCTCCGTGCCGGTCTTCTGGTTCCAGGCGGCGACCTCCGGCATGTCCTCGGTGATCAGGTACATGTGCTCCATGGCCAGCACCGGCAGTTCGAGGCCCACCATGCGGCCGACCTCGCGCGCCCACAGGCCGCCGGCGTTGACGACATGCTCGGCCACCACCTCGCCCTTGTTGGTGATGATCCGCCACAGCCCGTCGGCGCGGCGCACGATATCCTCGACCTTGGTGAAGCGCTCAACCTCGGCGCCAAGTTTTCTGGCCGCCTTGGCATAGGCGTGGGTGACGCCGGACGGGTCGAGATGACCGTCCTCCTTGTTGCGCACCGCGCCGACGAACTGTTTCGGGTCGAGCAGCGGCATCAACTCGGCCGCCTCATCAGGCGAGATCTCCTCGAGGTCGATGCCGAGATAGCGGCCCTTGGCGACAACGCCGCGCAGCCAGTCGAGCCGCGCCTCGGTCGCCGCCAGAAGCACGCCACCGGTCAGATGCACGCCGGTCGCCTGGCCGGACAGCTCCTCGATCTCCTTGTAGAGCGAGATCGTGTATTTCTGCAGCTTGGCGACGTTGGGATCGCCATTGATCGTGTGCATGCCGCCGGCCGCGTGCCAGGTCGAGCCGGAAGTCAGCTCGTCGCGCTCCAGAAGCACAATGTCGGTCCAGCCGTGACGGGCGAGATGGAACAGCACCGAACAGCCGACAACGCCTCCGCCAATGACCACGACCTTCGCATGCGATTTCATGGGTTTTTCTCGTTATTTCAGGGAGTTGGAGGGGTGAGATGAATCGGTGCGGGAGGAGCCAAGCCACACGAGCGCAAGCCTTCGACCATCACGGCTCGCCCTGCCCGATCGCTTCCTTGCGCCTGGCCACATACGCCTCCAGCGCCTCGCGCACGGCAATATCAATCGTCGGTTCGACATAATCCTCCAGCGCTTTCTTCCACAGCCGCGTCGCCCGCGCCGTGGCGTCTAGCCCGCCGGCCTCCTGCCAGGCCTCGTAGTTCTGCCAATTCGAGAGGATCGGCTGGTAGAAGGCGGTTGCATAGCGCTCCAGCGTGTGCGGCTCGCCGAAGAAATGGCCGCCGGTCGGCACCGCACCCAGCGCCTCGACGGCGAGTTCCGCCTCGTTGACTTCGATCGGGCGCAAAAACTCCATCATGTGCTGGATCATCTCGACGTCGATGATGAACTTTTCGAACGATGCGGTCAGCCCGCCCTCCTGCCAGCCGGCTGCGTGGTAGACGAGATTGCCGTGGCCGAGCACCGCGCCCCACAGCGCCATCAGCGTCTCATAGGCGCCTTGCGCGTCGGCGGCGTTGGAGGCCGAGCCCGGCGTCGTCCGGTAGGGCAGTCCATAGCGCCGCGCCAATTGCCCGGAGGCGATGTTGGCCTTGGTGTTCTCCGGCGTGCCAAAGGCCGGCGCACCGGACTTCATATCGACATTGGAGGTGAAGGCGCCATACATGACCGGGGCGCCAGGGCGGACAAGCTGCGTCAAGACCACGCCGAACAGAGCCTCGGCGTTCTGTTGCGCCAGCGCGCCGGCAAGCGTCACCGGGCTCATCGCCCCCATCAGCGTGAACGGCGTCACCGCAACCGACTGGCCGAACTTGGCCATGGTCATCAGCCCTTCGGCCATCATCTCGTCGAAGCGGCGCGGCGAGTTGACCGAGATGATGGTGGTGACGCCGGGATCGTCGCGCATCTGGTCGAGGCTCAAGCCCCGCGAAATCGCCATCATTTCGATGCCATCCAGCGCCCTGCCGCGGCCGATCGCCGAGACGTGAAAACTCTTGTCGGTCAGCGTCAGATTGGCGAAATAGGTGTCGAGGTGGCGTGAATTGGCCGGCAGTTCCACAGGTGCGCAGACCTGATTGCCGAGCATGTGGATGCAGTTGAAATGCTGCGCCAGCCGGGTGAGATCGCAATAGTCGCGCAAATTGCCGGCGCGCCGGCCGCGTTCCATGTCATGCACGTTCGGCGGTCCGGCGACGAGCGTAAAATTGATGGTGTTGCCGCCGAGATGGACTGTGTGGGCCGGGTTGCGCGGCGTCAGCGTATAGCTGGACCGCGTCGTCTTCAGTGCCTCGTCGACCATGCCGCGCTCGATGCGGACAGTCATCGACGCATGATCGACCTTGGCGCCAGCCTTCTCGAACAGCGAAAGCGCCCGCGGGCTCATCACCTCGATGCCGAAATTCTCCAGAATGTGCATCGACGCCTGGTGGATCGCCTCGATCTGGTCGGCCGAGAGCATCGCCATCGGCGGATAGGGATTTGTCACGCGGCGCAACGGCAGTTGCGGGATGGCGGCCGGTCCCCTGTTGCTGGTTCGCTCGGCGCCGCGCTTGCGTCTCGGTTCGGTCATGCGGCGCATCAAAGCGCCGGCACGACGATCGGGCTGTCAGAAATCCGCCACCTGCGGGCGCGATTTTAGCCAAGGCGGCATTTTAGGATTTTCATGCCGACAAAAGCGACGGAAAACGTCGGAATATCTATCCTCGCTGTGTCGCGGCCAAAGCGTCCGATCAGCCGTTAAGGAACGCTGCAAGATTCCCTTTATGATTCCGGCCTAATCCTCTTCCAATGGGTAGGTCGAGTTTTCGCAAAATTGTAGCCGTTACCGTGCTGCTGGCGCTGTCGGCCTGCGCGACGCCGCCGAGCCATATCAACAATGTCTGCGCTGTCTTCGACCAGAATGACGGCTGGTTCGACAACTGGCAGGCGGCGGCCGAACGCGCCGAACAGAAGCACGGCGTGCCGGTTCCCGTGCTGATGGCGACGGTGCGCAAGGAATCCGGCTTCAAGAGCAACGCCAGGCCGCCGCGCAAGAAGCTGCTCGGCTTCATTCCCTGGAAACGCGTCTCCAGCGCCACCGGCTTCTCGCAGGCGCTCGACGGCACCTGGGCGCAATATCAGAGCGAGACCGGCAGTTGGGCGGCGCGCCGCACCAGCTTCGCCGATGCCGTCGATTTCGTCGGCTGGTATCATTCCAAGACATCAGACACGCTCGGCGTCGCCCGCAACGACACCTACAATCTCTATCTGGCCTATTATCTCGGCTGGACGGCCTATGGCCGCGGCAACCGCGGCGATGCCGGCGTGCAGCGCTATGCGCGGGCCACCGAGCAGATGGCTCGGGACTACGCCGCGCAGCTACGCCAATGCGCGCGTTGATGGCGCCACGGACCTAATCGTCCGTCAGCTTCGGCCTCTTGCCGTGCGGACGCTGCGGCGGAGCGCCGGCAAAGCCCGGACCGACGCCCTGCGGCGCGTCGTCGGGCACGCCTTCATTGGCGGCATGCTCCTTGTCGAACTTGATCACCGGCTCCATTTTCGCCAGCACGTCGTCGGCAAGCCAGCACAGGCTCATATGACCGTCGCCGAGATGCTTGACCGGCGGCACCTGCGTCTCGCAAAGATTGTCCGGCACCAGCTTCTTGTAGCCGCAGCGGGTCTGGAACGGGCAGCCGGTTGGCGGGTTCATCGCCGACGGGATGTCGCCCTCCAGCACGATGTGCTTCTTGATCACGCTGGTGTCGGCGATCGGGATCGCCGACAGCAGCGCCTCGGTATAGGGATGATAGGGCGGCGAAAATATCTGGTCGGTCGTGCCCTGCTCGACGATATAGCCGAGATACATGACGACGACGCGGTCGGCGATGTAGCGCACCACCGACAGGTCGTGGCTGATGAACAGCATCGTCGTCTTGTTCTTGCGCTGGATGTCCATCAACAGTTCGGTCACCGCCGCCTGCACCGACACGTCGAGCGCCGAGACCGGCTCGTCGGCCACCACCACCTTGGCGTCGCCGGCAAAAGCCCGCGCCACGCCGATGCGTTGCTTCTGGCCGCCTGAAAGCTGGCGCGGCTTGCGGGTTTCGAACGCCCGCGGCAGCTTCACCAGGTCGAGCAGTTCCAGCATGCGCTTGCGGCGGTCGGCAACGGTGTTGCCGACATTGAACTTTTCCAGCGTGCGGATGATCTGCGAGCCGACCGTATGGCTGGGGTTGAGCGTGTCGAACGGATTCTGGAACACCATCTGGATCGACGACACCGTCTCGACGCTGCGGTTTTCGACCCCGATCGACTGGATCTGCTGGTTGCCGAGCGTCACGCTGCCGGAGCTTGCCGTCTCCAGCCCGAGCAGCACCTTGGCCAGCGTCGACTTTCCGCAGCCGGACTCGCCGACGATGGCGACGGTCTCGGATTCGCGCGCCATGAAGGAGATCGTCTCATTGGCCTTGACGACGCGGCCCTCGCTCGAGCCGAACACCTCGCTGCCGCCAACCTTGTAGTATTTTCTGAGATCCTCGATCTTGAGCACCGGCGCGCCGGGCTCGACGCGCTCGTTGACCTTCTTGGCGCCGGGCGGCAGTGCTTCCCAGTCGATCTCGTTGAAGCGCACGCAGCGCGAAAAATGGCCTTCATGGCCGTCGACCGCGATCATCGGGATTTCGGCGGCGTTGCAGACGCCCTCGACGAAATGGTGGCAGCGGGGGCCGAAATTGCAGCCCTTCGGCCGCTCGTGCGGCAGCGGCAATTGCCCCGGGATTGAGATCAGAGGCCGCGAATTCTTGTCGGCGCCAGGCAGCGGGATCGAGCGGAACAGGCCTTGCGTGTAGGGATGGCGCATCCGGTCGAAGACGTCCTTGATCTTGCCGGTCTCCACCGCTTCGCCCGAATACATCACCGTGATGCGGTCGCAGGTTTCCAGGATCAGGCCGAGATTGTGCGACACGAAGATCATCGAGGTGCCGAACTTCTCGCCGAGCCCCTTGACCAGGTCGACGATGCCGGCTTCGACCGTCACGTCGAGCGCCGTCGTCGGCTCGTCGAGCAAGAGCAGCGCCGGCTTCGACAGCAGCGCCATGGCGATGACGATGCGCTGTTGCTGGCCGCCGGAAAGCTGGTGCGGAAAGGAGCGCATCATGCGCTCGGGATCGGGCAGCCTGACCGAGCGCACCATTTCCAGCGCGCGTTGATAAGCCTCTTCCTTCGACACCTTGTCGTGGATCAGCGGCACTTCCATCAGTTGCTGGCCGACCTTCATCGCCGGGTTCAGGCTGGCCATCGGCTCCTGGTAGATCATCGCGATCTTGTTGCCGCGGATGGCGCGCAGTTCCTCGTCGGACAGCTCGCCCATGTCCTTGCCCTGGAACTTTATCCGGCCGCCGACGATCTTTCCGATGTTGGAGAGGTCGCGCATGATGCCGAGCGACACGGTCGACTTGCCGCAACCGGATTCGCCGACGATGCCCATCGCTTCGCCAGGCATGACCGTGCAGGAAAAATCCATGACGGCCGGTATCTCGCCCTTGCGGGTGAAGAAGGAGATCGACAGGTTCTCGATCTCGATGATCGGCCCATTGGTCGGCCCGTTGGTCGGCTTGGGGGGATTTCGAACTGCCTCATTCATGGGTCGCTCCAATCCTGTTCTTTCAGCATATCGGGTCGAGAACCCGTCCATCAATCTTTCATCGATTGCTCACGCAGCGAGTCGGCCAGCAGATTAAGGCCCAGCACGAACGACATCAGCGCGATCGTCGGCGGCAGCGCCGGATGGATGAAGGAGCGCAGCAGCCGGCTGGCATCCTTGATCGCGGTGCCCCAGTCCGGGCTCTCGGGCGCCAGCCCCAGGCCGAAATAGCCGAGCGTGCCGAGCAGGATCGTGGTGTAACCGATACGCAGGCAAGCATCGACGATCAGCGGCCCGCGCGCATTGGGAAGTATCTCCCACAGCATGATGTACCAGGGCGATTCACCGCGCGTCTGCGCCGCTGCCACATAGTCGCGCGTTTTGATGTCCATGACCAGGCCGCGCACGATGCGGAACACGCCGGGGCTGGAGGCGAACACCACCGCCACGAAGATGTTGAGCTGGTTGGGATCGATATGGATGATCCTGAACGGATCGGCATCGAAGACCAGGCCGGCATAGACCCAGCCGCCAATGATCAGCGTCAGCCCCAGGAGGATGTAAAGGCGGTCGGGCCGTTTCTTGTAGCGCGTCCAGAACAGCACGCTGAAGAAAATGATCGGGAACATGAAGAACAGGCCGGCCATCGCATAGGGGATAGGTGTCTCCATGATGCCCGGCGTCACCAGGAGGTAGAACAGCAGGATCACCGGGAAGGCGAGCACCAGATTGGCGAGGAATGACAGCACCGTATCGATCCTGCCGCCATAATAGCCGGCCGGCAGGCCGAGCGTGATGCCGACCATCAGCGCAAACCCGGTCGCCGCCGGCGCGATGATCAGCACGATCTGGCTGCCGTAGACCATGCGGCTGAACACGTCGCGGGCAAGCTTGTCGCCGCCGAACAGGTAGACTAGTCCCGATTGCGGCTCGACCGCGCCCGGCAGCGCGTCCTTCATGATCGGGATCTGGACAAGCGGATTGAAGGGCGAGACGGTCGACGCGAAGATCGCCGTGAACAGCCAGAACAGGCAGATGCCGACGCCGACGATGCCGACGCTGCTGTCGAAGAGCTGACCGTAGAGGCCAAGCCTCTTCTTGTAGGCGAAGCTCGCCCCCATCACCAGGACGAGAGCGATCCAGACCGGCCAGAAACGCGCAAGCACGCCAAGCACCACATTGAAGGCGCCGATATATTCAAGCTGCATCCGCTCGATCCCCTATTGAACTCTGATACGCGGATTGAGAAACGCGTAGCCGACATCGGAAATGAGCTGCGTGATCAGGACGATGAACACCGAGACCAGGGAGCAGCCGAGCAAAAGATCGATATCGTTGTTGCCGGCCGCCTCGACCAGCGTGTAGCCAAACCCCTGGTAGCGGAACATCACCTCGACAATGACGACGCCGGTGAGCAGCCAGGGAAATTGCAGCATGATGACGGTGAATGGCGCGATCAGCGCGTTGCGCAGCGCGTGCTTGACCACGACGCTGCCGAAGGAGAGGCCCTTCAACCGGGCGGTGCGGATATATTGCTGCGTCATCACCTCGACCATCGAGGCGCGGGTCATGCGGGCGATATAGCCGATGCCATAGATCGCCAGCGTCATCACAGGCAGCGTGAAATTGTAGAAGGTGATGCCGCGGCTGGCCGAAGCCGCCGAACCGTTCAGCAGGCCGAGCCATGAGGCGAAGATGACGGTGAAAATGACGCCCGACACATATTCGGGCGTCGCCGTTGAGGCAATCGAGGCGACCGACAAGGTCCGGTCGGTTCGCGAGCCTTCGCGCATGCCGGCGAGGATGCCGATCAGCAGCGAGATCGGCACCATCACCACAAGCACCCAGAACATCAGGATTCCGGTAGCACCAAGCGCCGGGAATAGCTTCGACGCGACCGTCGTCTTGAACTTGGTCGAGCAGCCGAAGTCACCCTGCAGCACGCCGGAAAATGTCGGCTCGACAGGATCGTTGCAGAAGGAAAAACGTCGCGCCGGTTTGCCGGTTGCCGGGTCTGTGACCGGCTGTTTGGGCACGATACCCAGCCATTGGCCGTAGCGGGAGAAGAAATTCTGGCGATAGCCATGGTTGACCAGCCAGCTTTCGAGCTGCTCGGCCGAGGTGTGCATTTCGGTCTGGCTGATTGCCAGCTTTTTCAGATTGGGATCGAGATTGATCAGGAAGAACACGACCATCGTCAGGCACAGCATCGTCAATGCCATGGTGCCGAGGCGTCGAAGGATGAAAGAAAGCATGGCGGTCCCCTGCCGGTCTGGTTGGGGTTGAGGCCGGCTTGGAGCCAGTTCAGCTGCGATCGGCAGAGCTGGCTGTCAAACGGACCCTCAGAATGCGATCAACCCTGTCTTATTGCACGCCCTCTCCGAAGAGTCCGCGCTTTCTTGCTGGGCCGACCTTCGGTTGTGGGATCATGCAAGGCGTGGGTGGAAGGGGCGAACCGCCCCTTCCACGATCGATCCGATCAGGCCTCCTCGTCGAGCCAGACCTTGCCGTAGTCGCGCTCGAAGGTCGGATGCATGCCGTAGTTCTTAACGGCAGCGACCGAATGGCTGTAGAGCTTGCGCCAGTAAGGCTGGATGATGATGCCGGAATCCTGCAGAATCTGCTCGATGTCCTTCATCATTTCCTTGCGCTTGGCGGGGTCGGCAACGGCGAGCGCCGCGTTGAGCTTGGCATCCCACTCGGGATTCGACCAGCCCGTCTCGTTCCAGGCTTCACCGGTGCGATAGCCGATCGCCAGAACCTGGACGCCGAGCGGCCGCATGTTCCAGTTGGTCATCGACAGCGGGTATTTGGTCCAGTCGTTCCAGAAGGTCGAACCCGGCAGCACCGTACGCTTGACCTTGATGCCGGCGTCGCGCATCTGCGCGGCGATCGTATCGCCGGTATTCTTGTGCCAGTCTTCGTCGACCGTGATCAGCTCGTGCTCGAAATCGGCCTGACCGGCTTCCGCCATCAGCGCCTTCGCCTTGGCCGGATCGCGGGCAATCTTCGCCAGCTCGAAATATTCCGGATGGATCGGCGAGACATGGTGGTTTTCGGCGACAGTGCCGGCATTGCCACCGCCCAGCTGGAGCACGACAGCGTTGTCGACCGCGAGCTGCAGGGCGTTGCGGACCTTCTGATCGTCGTAAGGCTTGTTGGTCACATTGGTGCGGCAGACGATCGTCGAAGCGGTGACGACCTCGGACTTGACCAGGTCGACACCGTCGAGGATCGACACATAGTCGGCCGACGTCTCGAAGTTGGTGTGGACCTCTCCGGATTCGAAGGCGCTGACCGTAGCCGCCGGATCGGTGCCGTAGTCGATGAACTCGATGCCGTCGAGAAAGACCTCGCCGTCCCACCACTTGTTGTCTTCGCGGCGCTTGTAGACGACTTTCTGGCCGACATCGTAGGAGACCAGTTCAAATGGGCCGGTGCCGATCGGGCAGGCTTTGAAATCGCCGCCCTTTTCGTCGAAGGTCTTGTGGACGACGAGACCGGGATAGTCGCACACGTTGGGGATGAGCGCGATATCCGGCGTGCTGAGCGTCAGCTTGATCGTGTGATCGTCGACCTTGGTGACGGCGCTCTCATCCAGCTTGTCGTCCTTGACCAGCGAGCCGAGGCGACCGGGCATGGAATTGCCTTCGGCTTTCTTGTCGCCCCAACGCTTGAAGTTGAAGATGACATCGTCGGCGGTGAACGGATCGCCGTTGTTCCAGGTGACGCCCTTGCGCACATGCAGCGTGTATTCGGTGGCGTCGTCGTTGACGTCCCAGCTCTCGAGCAGGTAGGGGCGGAACGTGTATTCGTTTGTGTACTTGACCAACGGCTCGATCGCCTGGCGCTCGGCATTGGCGATTTCCGACCAGTCTGCCTTGCGCGGATCCTTCGGATCCTTGATCCACATAGCGACCTTCAGTATGCCGCCCTTCTTGCCCTGCACGTCCTGCGCTCTCGCCGGCGTCGGGTCGGCGAGGCCGAGCATGCCATAGGCCATCGCCGTGGACGCGCCGAAGACACTGGCCAAAGCGAGAAACTCGCGGCGATCGACACGTCCCGCCCTGGCTTCCTCGGCCATCGCATGGATGTGATCCGGAACGCGGTCGCCATTACTCTTGTAGATTGTCATCGAGAACTCCCATTGTTGGCTTTCTGCCTTTTACCATTCCGCATCCGGGCCGTGATGTCAAAAACGGCACGGATTGGGAACATGCCAAGGAATGTGCAACTTTGGAAGGGAAGCAGTTCGCGTGATAACGACAGTCTTGGCGCAAAATTGCTATTGCCCGGCAGATTTCGTTCGAATCTCCGACATCGATCAAACCGAGACATTTACTGCCGCGCCGCACGTCCCCTCGGGCGCGCAACGGACGCTGTAGCAGTTTGATTTTGCGCCGAAATCGATATCGATTCTCGCGGTCATGCGCGAAGCTTTGCACCGCGCCACCCGATCCCGGATGAGTGCCGATACGGCGACGAGGGCTGTCGGACTGCCGGACCCTATCTCGCCGGCCGGCTTCAGTACTCGCGTTCGTAGAAAATGCCACCCTTGGCTTCGCCGGCATCGGTGGCTTCGCCGCGCAATTTGACGCCGCGGCCGACGTCGAGATCGATCGCCGCCTTGCCCGAACCCGGCTTGTCGCCCTTCTGGATCGTCACATAGGTGCGGTCGTTGAGATATTTGCCGGCCGAGACCGCGGTGCCGCCCTCCTCGTCGGTGACGACGTCGAGGTCGTCGACGCCGATCGCGCTGCGCAGGTTCTGGAGCAGCGAGGTCGAGCCGCCGATACCGGCCAGTTGCGCGGCGGCTTCGGCAAGCTGGGCGATCTGCAGCGGCGACAGGTTCGACATCGAGCGGCCGAAAATCAGTTGCGCCAGAACCTCGTCTTCCGGCAGCGCCGGCACCGACGAGAAGTTGAATTTCGGATTGGTCGCCTCGCCCGACACCACGATGGTGACGGTGGTGCTGCTCGTCGTCGATGTCGCCGTGAGATTGAGATAAGGCACCAGCGACCCCGAAAAGCCGACCGTGCCTTCGGTGAAGGTCAGCCGCTTGGCCAGGATCGACAGCCGACCGCGCTGCAAGTCAAAGGTGCCGACCGCTTGCGGCGACGATGCCGGGCCGGTCAGCCGCAGCGAACCGCCAAGCTCGGCATCGACGCCCCTGCCCTGGATGAAGATCTGGCTGGGCGCGTTGACCGTGACATCGAGGTTGAGGCCGCCGCCACCGCTGCTGCTGCTCGCCGTCGCCGGGCGCAACGCCTTGTCCTGCGCCCGCACGGCGGCCGGTGCGTTCTTGTGCCTGATGTTGAGCGCCGCCAGCGAGCCCGGCAGCTTTTCGGGAACGGTGATGACGGTCTTGGCCAGGTTGATCGTGCCCGAGATCACCGGCGCCGATGCGAGTGGCCCCTTGATGGTCAGGTCGCCACCGAGATTGGCGGTGACCACCCTGCCGTCGGTGTAGCGGCCGTCGACGAGCTTGACCGACAGGTCGGCCGGAAAGCCTTGCGCCGGATTGATGCCGACCGTGCCGCTGGCCGACAGGCTGCCGCGCGTCGACAAATTGCCGGTCAGGCGGTTGATCCTGGCGACGCCATCGCCGATCGCCACATCGGCGGTGATGTCGTTGATTGCAAGTCCCGAGCGGGCATCGATCAGGCGGGCACCTGACGTGCGGACCGTGCCTGTGATCACCGGCGCCGTCGCCGGGCCGCGCACCTTCAGATTGACGTCGGCCGTGCCGCTCAACGACAGGCCTTGTGCGGCCAGTGTCCGGGTCAGGAAGGCGAACGGCACCTTGCCGGAAAAGTCGAGATCAAGCGTCGGCGTGCCTGATGTCGTCATCGTGCCGCCGCCCTTGAGGCCGAGACCGGCGGCATCGCTCATGTTGGCCTCGAACGTCAGTCGGTTGCCGGAAAACGTGCCGGAGGACGAAACGCCCATGCCGCCGAAACCGGCGCCGCGGGTCTGCGACGTCTGGACGCCTGCGGCGTCGACCTTGAAGGCGACGGCCGGATTGGCCGGCGCGCCCGTCACCTTCACCGTGCCCGAGATCGAGCCGGCGGCATCGAGGCCGGGCGAGAAACTGTTGGCGAGCGACATCGGCACCCGCGCCAGCGTCGCGTTGAGATTGAGCGCCTCCCCGACCTTGCCCGAAACCGTCGCCGTGCCGCCGCCGAGGTTGAGTGCGAGCCTGTCCAGGCTGGTGGTGCCGTTGGCGACGGTGATGGTCGAGGTCTGGGCGATCGCCGCCTTGATGCCGCGCATGGTCGCCTGGCCGGAGGCGAGCTCAACCGTCGTCGTGCCATTGGCGACCCTGACGCGGCCGGCCGCCTTGGCCGGAATGTCCTTGACGGTGGCGCCGCCGGAAAAGCCGGTCCAGTCGCCGTCACGGGTGAGATCGACATCGATGCCGCGAATGACGGTGTCGCCGGAGGTGACGCTGTCGGCACGGATTTTTCCGGAGATCACCGGTGCCGCGAGATAATTGGCGATCGATGCATCGATGGTCACCGTCTTCGCCGAAACATCGCCGCGTGTAATCGAAGCGGTCGAAGCCTTGACGGTGACGCCAGGCGCATTGCCGGCCTTCGAGAAGACGATCGTGCCGCGGATGTCGCCTTCCGCCTTTTCCAGCGCAAGCGCTGCCAGCGGTCCGATGTCAGGCAGGTCGAGCGCCACGGTGCCTTCGGGCACGAACGCCTCGTCAAGCGCCAGGTCGCCTGATATCCGGTTCTTGCCGAGCGACAGCAAAAGCCCGTCGATGGCGCGCTTGCCGTCTGACGTCGCCAGCACGGCGCTGCCTTGCAGGGGCTGGCCCGCGACGTTTCCGGTCAGTTGGACATTGGCCGCCGGGTTGGCGGCATCGGCCTTCCCGGTGGCGGTGAGGCTCAACCCGGTGATCTCGCGTTCGGCAACCGAAAGCCGGTCGCTGTTGACCGTCAGCGACAGGTCGGGCGCGGTGCTGGCGCCTTGCGCGTTCAGCGCGAAGGTGATGGCGCCGTTGGCGTCCCCTGACAGAAGCGAGATGTCGGCCAGCGCGCCCTTGATGTCGACGGTGAGCTTGTTGTCGGCAAGGCTGGCCTGCCCGTCGGCGGTCAGCGCGCCGGACACCAGCCTGATCGCGTTGGCGGTGACATCGCCATTGGCGTCGCGCTTCAGCGCGGCACTGAGTTCCGTCCGCTGCGCGAGCACGCCGCGCGCTGCCGCCGGCAGCGCCGCGGAAACGGCGTCGGTCTTGAGGTTGAGGTCGATGGCGCCGTCGGCCAGCGAGATCCTTCCATTGAAGCCGGTGTTCAGCGCGTCGCTCGTCACCGACCCGCTGTCGATGACAATGCCGTCGGTCGCCAGGCTGCCGGCGACTTGTGCCGTGATCTTGCCGGCGATCAGCGGCGCTATGGTCGGATTGTCCAGGCCGATCTTGTTTGCCGTCACCGTGCCGGAGACCGGCCCCGTCCGGCTCTTCACGTCGAAAGCGTCCGAGTGCAATGCCAGCGTGAGCCCCTCGACATCGCTGAATTTCGTCGCGACCGACGGCAGAACAGCGGAAATGTCGAGCTGCGGCTGCATGCCCTGCCCTGCAGCCTTTACCGAAAGCGCCTGCAGCTCGAGCTTGATCGGGCTCTCGGTGCTGCCGAGCGTCAGCGGCAGGCTCGGGCCGGTCGAGGCCAGGTCGAGCGAAAAATCGCTGGCGCCGTTCGGATTGATGGTGCCGGCAGCCTTGCCGGAAATTTTGTCTCCTGAAAGCGTCGCGCGGTCGATGGCGACGCCGCCGGCGGAGGAGAAGCTGCCTCCCGCATCGAGCTTGAGGGGCCCGAGCCCCGCCTGGCGGGTCTGGCTGGTCTCGGCACCGCTGAGCTGCGCATCGAAACGAATGTCAGGGGCTGCCGACGGTCCCGTCACTTGCGCCGTTCCACCGAGTGTGCCCGCGGCGTCGAGGCCGGGTGAAAAATCATTGGCCAGGGCGGCCGGCAGCCCGGAAAACTCTGCGGCGAGATCGAGCGTCTGGCCGGCGGTGCCGGACACTGTCACCGATCCGCCGCCGACATCGAGCATCAGCTTCTCGATGCTGGCCGCGCCATTGGCGATGCTCAGGGTCGACGGCTGCGCGATCGCCGCCTTGATGCCGCGAATGGTCGCTTCGCCGGAGGCGATCTCGACGCTTGTCGTGCCGTCCGCGATCTTCACCCTGCCTTCTGCCGTGGCCGGAATGCCGGCGACGGTGGCGCCGCCGGAAAACCCGGTCCAGTCGCCGTCGCGCTTCAAATCGACACCGATGCCGCTGATCACGGTGCCGCCGGAGGTGACGCTGTCGGCACGGATTTTACCGGAGATCGACGGTGCGGCGACATAGTTGGCAATCAGCGCATCGATGGTGACCGTCTTTGCCGAAAGATCGCCGCGCGAAATTGAATCTGTGGTCGCCTTGACGGTGACGCCAGGCGCATTGCCGGTCTTCGAGAAGACGATCGTGCCACGCACGTCGCCGTCAGCTTTTTCCAGCGCCAGGGCTGCGAGCGGACTGATATCGGGTAGATCCAGCGCAACCGTGCCGAGCGGCAGGAATCGATCGTCGAGAGCAAGGTCGCCCGAAACTTTGTTGTCGCCCAGTGACAGGCTTAGTCCGTTTATGGACCGCTTTCCCTGGCGCGTTACCAGCGACGCCTTGAAATCGAGTGGCTCGTCATTGACGGATCCGGTGAGCGAGATATCGGCCGCCGGGCTGGCGATGTCGCCCTTCCCCGTCGCGGTGAGCTTTAGCCCGGTGATTTCTCGCGCCGCCACCGAAAGCCGGTCGCTGTTGACCGTCAGCGACAGGTCGGGCGCGGTGCTGGCGCCTTGCGCGTTCAGCGCGAAGGTGATGGCGCCCTTGGCATCCCCGGACAGAAGCGAGATGTCGGCGAGCGCGCCCTTGACGTCGGCGCTGACCTTGTTGTCGGCGAGGCTGGCCTGCCCGTCGGCGCTGAATGCACCTGATACCAGCCTGATGGCGTTGGCGATAACATTGCCGTTGGCGTCGCGCTTCAGTGCCGCGCTGAGCTGCGTCCGCTCGGCGAGCACGCCGCGCACTGCCGCCGGCAGTGCCGCGGAAGCCGCAACCGCCCTGAGGTTGAGATCGATGGCGCCATCGGCCAGGGAGACCCTTCCATTAAAGCCGCTGTCCAGTACCTCGCTCGTTACCGAGCCGCTGTCGATGACGATGGTATCGGTAGCGAGATCGCCGGCGACCTTGGCAGTAATCTTTCCGGCGAGCAGCGGCGCGATGGTCGGATTGTCCAGGCCGATTTTGTCCGCCGTCACCGTGCCGGAGATCGGCCCTGTTCGGCCCTTCAGATCGAAGGCGTCGGAATGCAATGCCAGCGTGAGCCCCTCGACATCGCTGAATTTCGTCGCGACCGAAGGCAGAACAGCGGAAATGTCGAGCTGCGGCTGCGTGCCCTGCCCCGCGACCTCCACCGACAGCGCCTGCAACTCGAGCTTGATCGGGCTCTCGGTGCTGCCAAGCGCCAGCGGCAAGCTCGGGCCGGTCGAGGCCACGTCGAGCGAAAAATCGCTGGCGCCGTTCGGATTGATGGTGCCGGCAGCCTTGCCGGAAATTTTGTCCCCGGCAAGCGTCGCGTTGTCGATGGCGACGCCGCCGGCGGAGGAGAAGCTGCCTGCCGCATCGAGGTTGAGCTGCCCAAGCCCCGCCTGGCGGGTCTGGCTGGTTTCGGCGTCGTTGAGCTGCGCATCGAAACGAATGTCAGGGGCTGCCGACGGTCCCGTCACTTGCGCCGTTCCACCGAGCGTGCCCACGGCGTCGAGGCCGGGTGAAAAATCATTGGCCAGGGCGGCCGGCAGCCGGGAAAACTCTGCCGCAAGGTCGAGCGTCTGGCCGGCGGTGCCGGATACGGTCACCGATCCGCCGCCGACATCGAGCATCAGCTTCTCGATGCTGGCCGCGCCATTGGCGATGCTCAGGGTCGACGGCTGCGCGATCGCCGCCTTGATGCCGCGAATGGTCGCTTCGCCGGAAGCGATCTCGACGCTTGTCGTGCCGTCGGCGATCTTCACCCTGCCTTCGGCCCTGGCCGGAATGCCGGCGACTGTGGCGCCGCCGGAAAACCCGGTCCAGTCGCCGTCGCGCTTCAAATCGACACCGATGCCGCTGATCACGGTGGCGCCTGATGTGACCGTATCGGCCTTGATCGTGCCGGAGATCGCCGGCGCCTTGAGAAAGTTGGCGACCAGCGCGTTGACGGCGATGGTCTTCGCCGCCAGATCGCCGCGGGAAATAGACCCGCTCGTCATATCGATGACTACCGTCGGCGCGCCACCATCATTCGAGAGGCGGATGCTGCCCTGCACGTCGCCGGCCGCCGTCTGCCCAGCAAGCGCGGCCAGCGGGCCGATATCGGGCGCTTCGAGGGTCAGCGTGCCGAGCGGCAGCAAGCTGTCGTCGAGCACGAGATCGCCCGAGACCTTGTTGTCGGCCAGCGACAGGCTAAGCCCGTTGAGGGAACGCGTTCCGTCACGCGTCACCAAAGATGCCCTGAGATCGAGCGGCTGGTCGTCGACGGACCCGGTCAGTGCGACATCGGCGGCGGGATTGACGATGTCGGCCTTGCCCGTCGCTGTCAGCTTGATCGCCGTGACCGTCCGGCCCGACGCGGTCAGGCTGTCGCTGTCGGCCGAGACCGAGAAATCCGGCGCCGAGCGCGCGCCGCTCGCCGTCAGCGCGAAATCGACGGCCCCGCCGACTGGTATGCCAACCATCGGCGACAGCACCGAAATGTCGCCGAGCGTACCCCTGATGTCGGCCTGGATGTCGGTGCCCGTCGCGCTGGCGGTGCCGCTGGCGCTGAGCGAGCCCGAATTGAGTTGCAGCGCATTGGCGGCAAACAAGCCTTGCGGGTCGCGGGTCGCGGTCGCCGAGAATGTCACGCGCTCGCCGAGAATCGGGCGGATCTGCGGCGGCAGCGCAGTCGAGACGGCATCGGCATTCATCTTGAGCGTCATCGCCAGATCGGCCAACGTCACCCTGGATGTCACCGAGGCATTGAGCGCATCGCTGCGCAGCGTGCCTTGTTCGACGACGATCTCGTCCTTGCTGACCGACCCGGCGAGGTCCGCAGTGACCCTGCCGGTCACCAGCGGTGCCAGCGTCGCCACGTCGGTGTTCAGGCCGCCGGCGATAAGCTTGATGGTGACCGGTCCGCTGCGGTCCTGGATGTCGAAGCCGTCGGAATGGATTTCGGCCACCAGATCGTCCACCCGGGTGCCGCCCGCCACCACCGAGACCAGGGACACGCCGATGTCGATTATCGGTGCCTTGCCGCCGCCGAACGCGCGGGCCGTGGCGCCGGTGATCGCCACCGTCACCGGCTGCGCCGCGGCGCCGAGGCTGAGCACGATTGGTGGACCCTTGGCGACGATTTCCGCCGAAAGGTCGCTGGCGCCGTTGGGGTCGATGCTGCCCGCGGCGGTGCCATGCACGGCATCGCTGTCGATGCTGGCGCGCTCGACCTCGACGCCGCCCGTCACGATCGCGGTCCCGGCGAGATCGAAGCTGGTCTTGCCGGCGAACAAGGATTTCAGATTGTCGGGCAAGAAGCGCTGGAAGTCGCCGTCGCCCTTGGCCTCGACATAGTTGCCCTTGTCGGTGACCTGGTGGCGACCGGTGAGCTGGGTGACGATCTGGCCGTCGACGACGAAGGTACCGATGCCGCTCCAGTTGGCGACCGGCCCGGTGCCGGTGACGACCATGCTGACCGGCGGCGCATCCGGCAATTTGAGCAGATTGGCGATGATGCCGCCGGCCGGCTCCGACGCCTTCAGATCGAGGTCCAGCTTGTTGTCGGCGGGCGCGAAATGGATGTTGGCGTCGACCTTGCCTTGCTTGCCGTCGCGGCGGGTGATGTTGAGGCTGGTTTCGAGCGCCAATGGCGCCGCGTCGGCCTTGAACGATCCCTTGGCGGCGAGCTCGGCGATACCGCTGCCGGCCAGCGCCTGCCCGAGCGCGATTTCCGGCAGGTCGATCTGCTTGACGTCGAGCGACACCGGCAGCGTGGTGGCGCCACCTTGGCTCGGCTGCGTGCCGGCCACCGGCAGCCGCGCCAGTTCGATGCGATCGGCGGCGACGCGGCCGGCGCTGAAGTTCTTCGACAGAAGCGCCAGCGGCGACCAGTCGACCGCCACCTTGCGCGCCACCAGCCAGGCGCCCTGGCGATCCTCCAGCACCACATGGTCGACCGTCAGGGCGCCGGACCAGATGCCGTCGATGCCGCTGACCGTGACCTTCTGGTCATCGCTCGACGCCACGGTCGAGATGATGCCGGCGAGATTGGCGCGGCCGCGCTCGGTCTTGGTGAGCACGACGAGCGCACCGACCACCGCCGCCACAAGGACGAGCAGCGTGTAAAGGGCAATGCGAAGGATGCGCTTGAACATTGTCATCAAAACGCCTGGCCGATGCCGGCATAGATGCCGAAATCCGGGTCCTCGGGATCCGGGTTGAGCGGCACCGCCGCATCGATGCGCAGCGGTCCGAACGGCGTAATATAGCGCAAGCCGACGCCGGCGCCGACCTTCATGCTGGAAAAATCCGGGAATTGATCGGTCGAGACGGTGCCGGCATCGACGAACGGCACGACGCCGATCGTGTCGGTGATGGCGATGCGCATCTCGATCGAGGTCTCGAAGATGGACAGCCCGCCGATCGGCTCTCCGTCGGCGCCCTTCGGACCGATGCCCTGATAGGCATAACCGCGCACCGAGCCGCCGCCGCCGGAATAGAAACGGCGGTCGGCCGGAACATCCTGAAGGCCGGCGCCGATGATCGAACCGATGGCGACGCGTTCGGCCAGGACGAACTTCGAGGCCGCGTCGAGCGCCTGATAGGCCGATCCTTCGCCCCTAAGCTTGACGAAGGCGGCACCGTTCAAAATGTCGTAGCTCGGCTCGGCATAGGCCAGCGCCCTGAATCCGGTCGTCGGGTTGAGCCGGTTGTCGCGGTTGTCAAAGACATATCGCAGCGGAATGCTGGCGATCAGAAAAGTGTGCTTGCCGAAAGAATCGGTGATCTTCGAATAGTCGAGCGCGACCTCCGCCGAAACCGTCTGCCGCCTGTCGAGGTCATAAGACAGGCCGGTGCTGCCCTTGACCGAGAAACGGTCGTAGGCGTCGGGATGCTCCAGCACGGTGTTGACGTTGGCGAAGAATTTGGACGCCGGCCCGACCACGCCCGGCTTTTCGAACATGATGCCGGCATTGTAGTTGAGCTCGGTCAGTTCGTTGCTGCCGATGCCGCTGATTTCGCCCTCGATGCGCAGTTTTTCGGCACGACCGAACAGATTGCGGTGACCCCAATAGCCTTCGAGGCCGAGCCCCTCGGTGTTGGAGAAGGTGCCGCCAAGGCCGAAATAGCGCGGCTTGCGCTCGCTCACTTCGACGCCGATCGGGATGTTGCCGTCGGCGTCGAGACCGTCGGCCTCCTTCAGCGTAACGCTGTTGAAGACTTCCAGCCCGAGCAGCCGGTCGCGCGCCTCGTCGACCTCTTCCGGCGAATATTGGCGGCCGCGCTTCAGGCCGGTCATGTATTCGGTGAAATCGCGGTCGACCTTCTCGGTGCCTTCGACCGTGGTGTCGCCATAGCCGGCAACCGGCCCGGCGGCCACGGTCAGCGCCACGTCGAGCGTCGAGGTGGCGTGATCGGCAACGATCTCGCGGGCGGTCACCTTGGCCAGCGGCCTGCCGTCCTCCTTGAGCGCCCGCACGATCGACGCCTCGGCCTTGAGCACGGCACCGGACCCGGCATCGCCGCCGGCGATCAGGCCGAAATCGGCGCCCGCCAGCCCCGCCGCATCGCCCTCCAGCCTGATGTCGCCAAGCGTGAACTTCGGCCCGGCCGCAATGTTGATCACCACCGGAATCGGCTGCGGACCCGAGAATTCGGCGTCCGGCGGCAAATCGTCGAGCGGCTTGCCTTCGATGGTAATGGTGACGACGCCCTCGTAGCGGGCGTCCGCATAAAGGGCGGCGACAAGCTGATCGCGGTCGGCACGCGCCTTGGCCAGCAGGCCGAGCGAACCGGAGACCGGACGTTCTTCGTCGTCCTTCAGCGCCGAGGCGTTTTCGAGTTTCTCGGCGAGATCCTCGTCGGCGTCGGGCGCCTCTATGGTCACCGCATAGCGCAGCGGATCGACGATGTCGGCATCTTCATCCTCCGACGATCCCCACAGCTTGATGCCGAAGATCTCGAA
Source organism: Mesorhizobium sp. WSM4816 (assembly GCF_055811535.1). Lineage (NCBI taxonomy): Bacteria > Pseudomonadati > Pseudomonadota > Alphaproteobacteria > Hyphomicrobiales > Phyllobacteriaceae > Mesorhizobium > Mesorhizobium sp. WSM4816. Next base: position 152,565 of record NZ_JBVVQR010000009.1, read on the forward strand.
AGCGGCCGCATTTCCGCTCGCGCCAACCAGTGCAGTCGAGCATAGCAAGGCGGAAAGCAAGGCGAGCGAAAACACGCGCCGTGGCGCGGTTCCTCCCGACATCTGCCTTTCATACGCCGACATTACAACTCTACACTAGCGGCCAAAGCTAAAATTGGAATGAAGTTCTGAATTGCTCGTAAACGGGCCACAATCCAATTGCCACAATCCAACTGTCTTAAATGGACAGGGCTTGGAATTCACACCTTCTGCGTCGCCGCAAGAAAGCGTGATCCCTGTCCTGTGGAGGTACTACCGGTCATCGGCCGGAAAGGAAACCGTTGGCAGGCGGGAACCTGCCGCGTCCTTGTGTTGACAAGCTGGACCGAAGCTTGAACATGTCTGGGCGTAACGTGGACGTAACGTAAGCAGTGTCCGGAGGGGTGTCATGGCAATGCGCGCGGCTCGTGGTCTGTCGATTCTTTTTCTTCTCTTTTTCGCCTGGGGCAGTGTCGCGCAAGCGGCCGAAGCGCGCCGAGTGGTGACATCGGACAATTCCGATTATTTCGGCTTCGATCTCAGATCCGACCAGAACGTCAGCCTCGATCAGTGCACGACGACATGTCTCGGCGATCCCGCCTGCCGCGCCTTCACCTACAACCCCAAGGCCAAATGGTGTTTTCTCAAATCCGATTATAACACGCTGAAGCCCTTCAAGGGCGCCGTCGCCGGCAAGGTCGTCAACGTCGAAGGCGACCCCGACATCGGCGCGCCGCCGGCGCTCGCCTTCTTCCCCGCCTGGATGGCCGACCAGGCCCAGCAATACCGCAACAGGCTCACCGGCCCGGCCTACACCAAGCCCACCGAAGGGCTGACGGCGCTGCGGGAGGCGGCAAGGCAAGCGTCGCAGACCGGCGACCACCGCTTGGCCGTTCAAAAATACGAGGCTTCGGTTTCGGTATTGCCCGACGATGGCCAACTCTGGCTTGAACTGGCGCGGGAAACACTTGCCGTGCAGCCGACCGCCAACAGCGCCGAGGCGTCGACCCTGCCGGCGAACGCCACCTCCGCCGGCTTCAACGCCTACATATTGCTGCGCACCACAAAAACCCGTGCCGAAGCGCTGGCACTGCTTGGCGACGGGCTCGATCGCCGCGACCTCGCTCGGCCGGCGCTGCAGGCCTACGAAGCGAGCCTCGCGCTGGTCAGTTCGTCCTGGGTCACGGCCGCCTATCAGGACCTCAAGGCGCGCAAGGGCTTCCGCGTCGTCGATCATACGGTCGACGCCGACACCAGCGCGCCACGCATCTGCGCGCAGTTTTCCGAAGACCTGGTCAAGACCGGCGTCGACTACGCGCAATTCGTCACCGTCGACAACGCCGCTCCCAAGGGCGTCGAGGCCAAGGACAAGCAGATCTGCGTCGAGGGGCTCGAGCACGGCCAGCATTACGACGTGACCTTCCGTCCCGGCCTGCCGGCCGCCATCGGCGAGGTGATCTCCACCCCGGTGGTGCTGTCGATCTATGTGCAGGACCGCGCCCCGTCCGCCCGTTTCACCGGCGACAGCTTCGTTCTGCCGGCCGGCGCGCGCCGCGGCATCCCGGTCGTCACCGTCAACATGAGCGCCGCCGAAATGAAGCTTTTTCGCATCGGCGATCGCTCGCTGACCCAGCTTCTGTCCGGCTACCAGTTCCTGCGCCAGCTTGACGGCTACGACATCTCCAACATTTCCGATCAGATGGGCGAGCCGGTTTGGCAGGGCCAGCTCGACATCGCCAACGACCTGAACAAGGAAGTCACCACCTCCTTCCCGGTCGACGAGGCGCTGCCGCAGCGCAAGCCCGGCGTCTATGTGCTGACCGCGCAACCGGTCGAGGAGAACGAGGACGACTATGATTCGCGCGCCACGCAATGGTTCGTCGTCTCCGATATCGGCCTGTCGACCTATACCGGGCAGGACGGGCTGAACGTCTTTGCCCGTTCGCTCGCAACCGCCAAGCCGATATCAGGTGCTGAACTGACGCTGCTGGCCAGGAACAACGAGATCCTCGGCACCGCGACCACGGACGCGGAAGGCCGCGCCGTCTTCAACCCCGGACTGACGCGCGGCGACGGCGGCATGGTGCCGGCCGTGCTGACAGCCAGGCAGGGTGACAGCGACTTCGTCTTCCTCGACATGGGCCGCGCCGGCTTCGATCTTTCCGATCGCGGCGTCACCGGGCGTCCGGCGCCGGGCGCGCTCGACGTCTATGCCTGGACCGAGCGCGGCATCTACCGCGCCGGCGAGGACGTCCATGTCGCAGCACTTGCCCGCGACAGCGCCGCCAAGGCGGTCGAGAACCTGCCGCTGACCTTCATCTTCACCCGTCCCGACGGCGTCGAGAACCGCCGCATCGTCAGCGACGGCGCATCGGCCGGCGGCCATGCCGTCGACCTGCCGCTCGAACCCAACGCCATGCGCGGCACCTGGACGGTGGCGATCCACACCGACCCCAAGCAGGCGGCGGTCGCCAGCCAGATGTTTTTGGTCGAGGATTTCGTGCCGGACCGCATCGAGTTCGACCTGTCCTCCGACAGCCGCGAGATCGCGCAGGGCGAAACCGCCAACGTTACCGTCGACGGCCGCTTCCTTTATGGCGCGCCGGCCGCCGGGCTGGCGCTCGAAGGCGAACTGACGCTGTCGACCACCCGCGACTGGGATCGCTTCAAGGGCTATTCCTTCGGCCTCGCCGACGAGCAGTCGGTGGAACCGTCGGTCACCCCGTTCACCGGCCTGCCGGTGGTCGGCGACGACGGCAAGGCGACCTTCCCGGTTTCCGTCGAGCAGTTGCCCTCGACCACCAGGCTGGTCGACGCCAAGGTTACGGTCAGGATGCGCGAGACCGGCGGCCGCGCCGTCGAACGCTCGCTCAACATCGCCATCCGGCCGCAGGGCCAGATGATCGGCATCCGCCCGGATTTCGACGGCGACGAGGTGCCGCAAGGCGGCACGGCGAAGTTCGGCCTGCTTGCCGTCGACCCCGACGGCAAGCGCGTGGCGCTGCAGGGCGCGCAATGGTCGTTGGTCAAGGTCGAACGCAACTACCAATGGTACCGCTCCAGCAATTCCTGGAACTATGAGCCGGTCACCTTCACCAAGTCGGTGGCCAGCGGCCGGGTCGACCTAACCGCCGACGGCGAAGCCACCATCTCGCTGCCGGTCGACTGGGGCCGCTACCGGCTCGAGATCGAGACGTCTGACCCGGAGGGCCCGGCGACCAGCTACGAGTTCGACGCCGGCTGGTATGTCAGCTCCACCACCACCGAAACGCCCGACGGCCTCGAAATCGCCCTCGACAAGGACAGCTATGCGGCCGGCGAAGTGGCCAAGCTCAAAGTGTCGCCGCATTTTGCCGGCGAACTGCTCGTCACCATCGGCGCCGACAAACTCTTGAAGACCGTCACCGCCAGCGTGCCGGCCGGCGGCAGCACCATCGACATCCCGGTCGACGACGACTGGGGCGCCGGCGCCTATGTCACGGCAACGCTGTTCAGGCCGGGCGAGGCGCAGGAAACCCGCATGCCGGCGCGCGCCATCGGCGTCAAATGGCTGAAGGTCGATCCGGGCTCGAAAAAACTCGCCGTCAGCCTGACGCCGCCGGACAAGACCGTGCCGCGCCAGCAGCTGTCGATCCCGGTTTCGGTGGCCGGCGTGCAGCCGGGCGCCAACGCCTATGTCATGGTCGCGGCCGTCGACGTCGGCATCCTCAACCTGACCAACTACAAGGTGCCGGATCCGGAGACCTGGTTCTTCGGCCAGCGCATGCTCGGCCTTGAAGTACGCGACCTCTACGGCCGCCTGATCGACGGCTCGCTGGGCACGACCGGCAAGCTGCGCAGCGGCGGCGACGGCGCCAACATCCAGTCGCAAGGCAGCCCGCCGACCGAAAAGCTGGTCGCCTTCTTCTCCGGTCCGGTCCAGCTCGACGCCGACGGCAAGGCGCGGGTCGACTTCGACATCCCGCAGTTCAACGGCACCGTGCGCGTCATGGCCGTCGCCTGGACCGAGGACGGGGTCGGCCATGCCCAGTCCGACGTGATCGTGCGCGATCCGGTGGTGATCACCGCCGGCCTGCCACGCTTCCTGGCGCCCGGCGATTCGGCCGTCATGCGGCTCGACGTCACCGACGCCGACGGTCCGGAGGGCGACTATGCGCTGTCGATCGACACGTCAGGCGATCTTTCGACCGGCAGTGCCGCCCTGCCCGAAAAGCTGACACTGGCCAAGGGCAAGCGGCAGACGCTGACCGTGCCGCTGATCGCTGAGGCTCCGGGGAACGCTTCGATCACCATCAAGCTCGCCCATGCCGACGGCACCGCTGTCGAGCAGACGCTCTATGTCCCGGTGCGCCCGGCGCAATTGCCGGTGACCACCCGCATGGTGGTCGACCTCAAGGGCAATGGCGGCTCGCTGCGCGTCGACAAGGAGCTCTTGGCGGCAAGCCTGCTCGACGGCGCTTCGGTCAGCGTCGGCGTTTCACAGGCGGCGGCCTTCGACGTGCCATCGCTGCTGATGACGCTCGACCGCTACCCCTATGGCTGCGCCGAGCAGACCACCAGCCGCGCCATGCCGCTGCTGTATGTCAACGAGATGGCGTCGGGCGCCGGCGTGGCCAGCGACGTCGATCTGCACGGCCGCATCCAGGACGCCATCTACAAGGTGCTGAGCTACCAGGCCTCGGCCGGCAGCTTCGGCCTGTGGGGCCCGGGCTCCGGCGATTTGTGGCTCGACGCCTATGTCACCGACTTCCTGACCAGGGCGCGCGAGCAGAAATACGACGTGCCGGCGCTGGCGATGAACCAGGCGCTGAGCAATCTGCAAAACGCGATCGGCTACGACCAGGACGTCAAGGATCGCGGCAGCGAGATCGCCTATGCGCTCTACGTGCTGGCCCGCAACAAGAAGGCCTCGATCGGCGATCTGCGCTACTATGCCGACACCCAGCTCGAAGCCTTTACCAGCCCGATGGCCGTCGCCCAATTGGCGGCGGGCCTGGCGCTCTATGGCGATACGCAACGCTCGGAAGCCACCTTCCAGGCCGCCCTGCAACTGGCCAATTCGACCTCGGCATACGACTACTACAGGTCCGATTATGGCTCGCCGCTGCGTGACGGCGCGGCGATGCTGGCGCTTGCCGCCGAATCCAAGCCAGTGCCGACGATCGTGCCGGCGCTGATCAAGCGGGTGACGCAGGAACGCGCCGCCGTCAGATGGACCAGCACGCAGGACGAGTCCTGGATGCTGCTGGCGGCGCGTGCCCTGAAGGCCGGCAATGATGCTATCGCGCTGACCATCAATGGCGCGCCGCATGCCGGCGCCTATTCGGACCAGATCACCGGCAGCGACATTGCCGACAGCCCGCTGACCGTCGCCAACACCGGCAGCAACCCGTTGCAGGCGGTCGTCACCACGGTGGCCTCGCCGATCCAGCCGCTGCCGGCCAGCGGCGACGGCTTCACCATCGGCCGCACCTACTACAAGCTCGACGGCACCGAAGCCAATGTCACGCAGGCGACCCAGAACGAACGCTATGTCGTCGTGCTCAATATCTATGAGCAGAACAAATGGCCGTCGCGGCTGGTGATCACCGATCTGCTGCCGGCCGGCTTCGAGATCGACAATCCGGGCCTGGTTTCCAGCGCCCAATTGTCGAATTTCTCCTGGCTGGCCCAGACCGACGCCGCCCATCTCGAATTCCGCGACGACCGTTTCGTCGCCGCTTTCAATCCGAACGACGGCGACGGCGACCGCAACATCACGCTCGCCTATGTCGTGCGTGCGGTGACGCCGGGCACCTATGCCCATCCGGCGGCAACCGTCGAGGACATGTACCGGCCGCAATATTCGGGCCGCACCGCGACCGGCATGATGGAGGTCAAGGCGCCGTAAGGCAAAGATGGCGAACCATGGCGATGGCGATGCCCCTCATTGCCCTGCCGGGCATTTCTCCCCGTATAGTGACGGGGAGAAAGAGGCCTGCGCCGAAATTTTCGCCAAACTCGAACGCTGCAGAAAAGCCGCTGTGGGCCGTGACAGCCCCTTCTCCCCGTCGCTAGACGGAGAGAAGGTGCCGGCAGGCGGATGAGGGGCTGCGCCGTGCTCTCCAAGAAATTCCTGCGCCGTTCAGCCATCGCCGCCGCCTCCCTCTCCGGCTTCGCAGCAATCGCCGCCGCCACCCTTTGGCAGCTCGACCGCGCCTTTCCGCCGCCGCTGCCGGCGGCGCTGACGGTATCGACCGAAGTCCAGGACCGCGACGGCCAGCTGTTGCGGGCCTTTGCCACGCCGGACGGCTATTGGCGGCTCGCCACCCGCCTCGATCAGGTCGACAGACAGTTCGTCGACATGCTGGTGACTTACGAGGACAAGCGCTTCTGGGACCATCGAGGCGTCGACGTGCTGGCGCTGGCCCGCGCCGCCGGCCAGTTCGTGACCAATGGCCGTATCGTCTCCGGCGGCTCGACGCTGTCGATGCAGCTCGCCCGGCTGACGGAACCGCGCGACAGCCGCAGCCTCGGCTCCAAGCTCAAGCAGCTGCTGCGCGCCCTGCAGATCGAGCGGCGGCTCAGCAAGCGCGAGATCCTCGAACGCTATCTGACGCTGGCGCCCTATGGCGGCAATCTCGAAGGCGTGCGCGCCGCCTCGCTGGCCTATTTCGGCAAGGAGCCGAAGCGGCTGGACGTCTCGGAGGCGGCGCTGCTCGTCGCGCTGCCGCAACTGCCGGAAAAGCGCCGGCCCGACCGCAACCTGGCAATCGCCCAAGCCGCCCGCGACCGGGTGCTGACGCGCATGGTCGCATCAGGCCTGCTCGGCGAGCGCGAGGCCGCACGTGCCGCGCTCGACGATGTTCCCGCCAGCCGCCGCCCGTTGCCGGCACTCGCCGCCCATGCCGCTTATGCAGTGCTGCCCCGGGCCGTCCCCGGCCAGAAGCTGCGGCTGACGATCCGCAAGAGTGTCCAGGAAGGGCTGGAACAGGTGGCCAGGGATGCCGCCGCCAGGCTCGGCCCTCGCCTGTCCGTCGCCATGGTGCTAGCCGACGCCCGCACCGGCGACATCCTCGGCGAAGTCGGCTCCGCCGACTATTTCGACGCCAGCCGCTCCGGCTGGATCGACATGACCAGGATCGTCCGCTCGCCCGGTTCGACGCTAAAACCGTTCATCTATGGGCTCGCCTTCGAGCAGGGATTGGTGGCGCAGGAAACGCTGATCGACGACAGGCCGACGGATTTCTCCGGCTATCGGCCGAAGAATTTCGACATGGGCTATCAGGGCGACGTCAGCATCAGGCAGGCGCTGCAGCTGTCGCTCAACGTGCCGGCGATCAGTGTTCTCGACGCGGTCGGGCCGGCGCGGCTGCTCGCGCGCTTCCGGAAGGCCGGCGTCACGCCGATCCTGCCCGTCAACAAGGCGCCGGGTCTCGCCATCGGCCTTGGCGGCGTCGGCGTGACGCTGCGCGACCTCGTCCAGCTCTATGCCGGGCTCGCCAATGGCGGCAAGGCACACACGCTGCATGACGGCACCGAGCCGGCGAATGCCGAGCGCTCGACCGCTACCATCCTCAACGATCAGGCGAACTGGCAGATCACCGACATATTGTCTGGCGTCAAGCCGCCCGAGGGCGCCGCCCGGCGCGGCATCGCCTACAAGACCGGCACCTCCTACGGCTACCGCGATGCCTGGTCGGTCGGCTTCGACGGGCGCTATGTGCTGGGCGTCTGGGTCGGCCGCCCCGACGCCGGCGCGGTGCCCGGCCTGTCCGGCTATGTCTCGGCCGCACCGATCCTGTTCGAGGGCTTTGTCCGCTCCGGCCTGGCTGCCGTGCCGCTGCCAGGCCAGCCGGCCGGCGTCACCAGACCCAGGCGCGACGATCTGCCGGTGACATTGGCGCGCTTCGGTTCTGGCGCCGACGGCCTGGTCCAGGCGACGCCGACCGAGCCCGCGCCGACGATCATCTTTCCGCCCGACGGCGCCCACGTCGATCTCGCCGCCACCACCGCCGACGCCACGCCACTGGTGCTGAAGCTGCAAGGCGGCCGCGCCCCGTTCCGCTGGCTGGCCAACGGCAAGCCGCTGGTCGGCATCGACCGGCGGCGCACCGCGACCTGGCAGCCGGACGGCGCCGGCTATTCGACCCTGACCGTGATCGACGCGGCCGGGCGTGCGGCCAGCGTGAAAGTGTTCGTTGAATAGAATGCGCCAAGCGATTCAGGGAATTGGCTTTCCATTAGGTCGGCGAGTAAGCAGGACACGCTCGACTCCTCAGGCCACTGCCGAGGCGCGACCTGTTTCCAGATAGATTGCTTCATGTGCCCGGATTCGGCACTGCAGTGTTGCGTGGAAAGAATTTCTTCGTGATGCCGAAAGCCGGCGAAAAATTGCTTCATAAGGCCGAAAAAAGCAACATTGATTGCATCTAATTTCTACCAATTCAGTAGATTGAGGTAATCTCAACGGAGGCGGAAATGACCAATCCTCATTTCAGGAAACTGCTCGGCGCACTGGTCGCCACATCTGTCCAGTTCGGCACGCTCGGTTTCGCGTTTGCCGATACCACCATCCTCAACGTGTCGTATGACCCGACGCGTGAGCTTTACAAGCAATTCGACGAGGCCTTCGTCGCCCACTGGCAGGCCGAGACCGGCGAGACGGTAACCGTCCAGCAATCGCATGGCGGCTCGGGCGCACAGGCCCGCGCCGTGATCGACGGCCTCGACGCCGACGTGGTGACGCTGGCGCTCGAAGGCGACATCAACGCCATCGTCGAGAAATCGAAGAAAATCAATCCCGACTGGCGGAACAAATTCGAGAACAATTCGGCGCCCTACACCTCGACCATCATCTTCCTCGTCCGCAAGGGCAATCCGAAAGGCATCAAGGACTGGGGCGATCTGGTCAAGGACGACGTCCAGGTGATCACGCCGAACCCCAAGACTTCGGGCGGCGCACGCTGGAACTATCTCGCCGCCTGGGCCTATGCCAACGCCAAGGATGGCGGTGACGAGGCCAAGACCAAGGAATTCGTCGGCAATCTCTACGCCCATGTTCCGGTGCTCGACACCGGTGCGCGCGGCGCAACCGTGACCTTCGCGCAAAAGGGGCTGGGCGATGTGCTGCTGGCCTGGGAAAACGAGGCCTATCTGGCGCTCGACGAATTCGGCGCCGACAATTTCGATATCGTCTACCCGCCGACCTCGATCCTGGCCGAGCCGCCGGTCGCGGTGGTCGACGCCAATGTCGATGCCAAGGGCACGCGAAAAGTCGCCGAAGCCTATCTGAGCTACCTCTACTCCAAGGAAGGCCAGACGCTGATCGCCAAGCACCACTATCGTCCGTCGAAGCCGGATTTGGTACCGCCAGAGGACCTCGCCAAACTGCCTGAGATCAAGCTGATCACCATCGACGATCCGCTTTTTGGCGGTTGGAAGAAAGCACAGCCTTACCATTTCGGCGACGGTGGTATATTCGACCAGATCTACAAGCCGGCCCAGTAGACCCAGTTAGCTAGACTCTAGATCAGGACGACATGACCACAGCACCCGCCAAGGCGGGGTGGCGGTTCAGACAGCCGAGCGTCATTCCGGGTTTCGGATTGACGCTCGGCTTCTCGCTTGCCTACCTCACGCTCATCATCCTCATTCCCCTGTCAGGGCTGATCTGGCGATCGGCCGCGCTTGGCTGGGCCGATTTCTGGGCGATCGCCACCGACCGCCGCACCATCAACGCGCTTGAAATCAGCTTTGGCACCGCCTTCATTGCCGCCATGGTCAATGTCGTCTTCGGCACGATCGTCGCCTGGGTGCTGGTGCGCTACAGCTTTCCTGGCCGCCGCATCGTCGATGCCATGGTCGACCTGCCCTTCGCATTGCCGACGGCGGTGGCCGGCATCGCGCTGACCACGCTCTACGCGCCGAACGGCTGGCTCGGCAGCCTGCTGGCACCGCTCGGCGTCAAGGTCGCCTATACGCCGCTCGGCATCGTCATCGCGCTGATCTTCATCGGCCTGCCTTTTGTCGTGCGCACCGTCCAACCGATCATGGAGGAGATCGACAAGGAGGTCGAGGAAGTGGCCGCCACGCTCGGCGCCAATCGCTTCCAGACCATCGCCCGGGTTCTGCTTCCGGGCCTGGCGCCGGCCATCGTCACCGGTTTCGCGCTGGCTTTCGCGCGCGGCGTCGGCGAGTACGGCTCCGTCATCTTCATCGCCGGCAATCTGCCCTACAAATCCGAGATCGCGCCGCTCCTGATCGTCATCCGGCTCGAGGAATACAATTATGCGGCGGCGACCGCGATCGCGGCGATCATGCTCGCTTTGTCGTTCGTGATGCTGCTGGTCATCAATCTGGTGCAGACGTGGAGCCGCAAGCGCTATGGCTGATCCGGAGATCAAATCCTACGCACCGCACCACGAAAGCCAGTCGGCGGCAGTGACCGAAAGCCGCCCGGCGAAAGCCGTGCTGATGATCGTGACCTTTGCCTTCCTCGGCATTTTCCTGCTGTTGCCGCTGATCGTCGTCTTCAATGAAGCCTTCGCAAAGGGCATCGGTGCCTATACCGAGGCGCTGACCAATCCCGACACGCGTTCGGCGATCCACCTGACGCTGCTGGTGGCGGCGATCTCGGTGCCGCTCAACATCGTCTTCGGCGTCTCCGCCGCCTGGGCGATCGCCAAGTTCGAGTTCAAGGGCAAGGCCTTCCTGACCACGCTGATCGACCTGCCGTTTTCGGTATCGCCGGTCATTTCCGGCCTGGTCTATGTGCTGTTGTTCGGCGCGCAAGGCCTGTTCGGCGCCTGGCTGAAGGCGCATGGCATCGTCATCCTGTTTGCCGTGCCGGGCATCGTGCTGGCCACCATCTTCGTCACCTTCCCGTTCGTCGCCCGCGAACTGATCCCCTTGATGCAGGAACAGGGCAATGGCGACGAGGAGGCGGCGCTGTCGCTCGGCGCCAATGGCTGGCAGGCGTTCTGGTACGTGACGCTGCCCAACGTCAAATGGGGGCTGCTCTACGGCGTCTTGTTGTGCAATGCGCGTGCCATGGGCGAGTTCGGCGCGGTCTCCGTCGTGTCGGGCCACATACGCGGACTGACCAACACCATGCCGCTGCATGTCGAAATCCTCTATAACGAATACAATGCCGCAGCCGCCTTCGCCGTTGCTTCACTGCTTGCGGGCCTGGCGCTGGTCACGCTGGTCTTGAAAACACTTCTCGAGATGCGCTACGGCGCCGAGCTCGCCGCGACGCGCGGACACTAATGCATGTCGCCCAAAAGTGTGCAGCGGTTTTGGGAATACGACATGCATCGACAAAAAAAAGGGACGGTTGATGGAAGTTCGCGTTGCCAACGTGCGCAAGGAGTTTGAGCGGTTTCCGGCGCTCCACGACGTTTCGCTCGACATCAAGTCCGGCGAACTGATCGCGCTGCTCGGGCCATCCGGCTCCGGCAAGACGACGCTGCTCAGGCTGATCGCCGGGCTGGAGCGGCCGACGAAAGGCAAGATCTTCTTTGGCGAGGAGGATGCGTCGCAAAAGTCGATCCAGCAGCGCAATGTCGGCTTCGTTTTCCAGCATTATGCGCTGTTTCGCCATATGACGGTCGCCGACAATATCGGCTTTGGCCTAAAAGTTCGGCACGGGCCGTCACGGCCGTCGGCGCAGGAAATCCGCCGCCGTGCCTCAGAGCTTCTCGACCTCGTCCAGCTTTCCGGCCTGGAAAAGCGCTATCCGGCTCAGCTTTCGGGCGGCCAGCGCCAGCGCGTGGCGCTGGCCCGCGCGATGGCGATCGAACCGGCCGTGCTTTTGCTGGACGAGCCGTTCGGCGCGCTCGACGCCCAGGTCCGCCGCGAATTGCGCCGCTGGCTGCGCGACATCCACGACGCCACCGGCCACACCACGGTCTTTGTCACCCATGACCAGGAAGAAGCGCTCGAGCTTGCCGACCGCGTCGTGGTGATGAGCCAGGGCAGCATCGAGCAGGTCGGCACCGCCGACGAAATCTACGACACGCCGAATTCGCCCTTCGTCTACGGCTTCATCGGTGAATCGAGCGCGCTTCCGGTCAAGGTCGAGGACGGCCAGGTCTGGATCGCCGATCGCCCGATCGGGCTGTCGGCGCCGCAGGCGCCGCGGGGCGAAGCAACGCTGTTCTTCCGCCCGCACGATGTCGACCTGGTCGACGAATGCAATGGCTGCATCGCCGGCACGGTCGCCGCCAGCCGCCGCGTCGCCGGCACCAGACGGGTGGAGCTCGAAATCGGCGGCGAGCGCCAGCGGGTCGAGATCGAGCTGCCGGTCGACCATCCGGCGGCGCAGAAGAGCCGGGTAGCGTTCAGGCCGCGGCGCTGGAAGCTTTTTCCGGCCGCTTGACCCCTTCCGGCGCTACTTAGCCAGTTCTCGACCTTCAGGCCTTTGATCCGGTTGAACTCTCCCATGTTGGCGGTTACCACGGTGGTGTCCAGCGCGTAGGCGTGGGCAGCAATAAAAAGGTCGTTTTGGCCAATAGTGGCTCTGCCCGCCGGGTTTCGGATCATGTCGCTGACAAGTTGGTGTCCAGCATGAGCCGCATTAAAAAATTCTTTCGGATTTGACAGGCATATCGTCGGTTCCGGGGAAGTCGTCCTCGGGACCGAGCGGCGGCTCTTGCGCCTGCATTGAAAGAAAAACCTAAAGACACCGCCGAAAAGGAATAATTTTCTGGCGACAACGTAACAGAGCCCTCCTACGTGTCTCGTCGCCCACCATGCCTTGCCGCTATGGTTCGGCAATAAGCGCACTGCATCGGAGTCCTGTTTTCATGAAGCGATTTTTGCTTGGCGTCGCCACATTGGCCGGCCTGTTCCTCGCATCCTCCCAAGCCTGGTCGGCCGACAAATTGCTGAACGCGTCCTATGATGTCGGCCGCGAACTGTTTGCGCAGATCAACAAGGCCTTCGTCGCGGAGCACCCCGGCGTGACCGTCGACCAGTCGCACGCCGGGACGTCGGCGCAGGCGCGTGCCATCGCCGAAGGCCTCGGCGCCGATGTCGTCACCTTCAACCAGGTCCTCGACATCGACTTCCTGGTCTCGAAGGGGCTTATCTCCGCCGACTGGCAGAAGGACTTCCCCGACAACGCCTCGCCTTTCTATTCGCTGCCGTCCTTTTTGGTGCGCGCCGACAACCCGAAGAACATCAAGGATTGGAACGATCTCGTGCGCGACGACGTCCAGGTGATCTTCCCCAACCCGAAAACGTCGGGCAATGCGCGCTACACCTATCTCGCGGCCACCGCCTACGCCAAGGAGGCCTTCAAGGGCGACGACGCCAAGGTCAAGGAGTTCGTCACCAAGCTGTTCAACAACGTGCCGATCTTCGACTCTGGCGGGCGCGCCGCCACCACCACCTTCGTGCAGCGTGAGATCGGCGACGTGCTGATCACATTCGAGTCGGAAACGCGCGGCGTCCGCAGGGAGTATGGCGATGACAAGTTCGAGCAGGTGACGCCCTCGGTCAGCCTGCTGGCGGAGTTTCCGGTGGCGATCGTCGACACGGTCGCCGACGAGCATGGCACGCGTGACCTCGCCAAGACCTATCTCGACTTCCTCTACACGCCGCAGGGCCAGGACATCGCCGCCCGCAACGGCCTGCGGGCTCGCGACGCAGCGGTCGCCACAAAATACAAGGCCGAGTTTCCCGACGTCCGGCTGCTGACGGTCGAAGATGTCTTCGGCGGCTGGGCCAAGATCCAGGCCGAGCATTTCGCCGCCGGCGGACTGCTCGACCAGACCTATGGCAGCCGCTGAAGCAAGCGATCTTCGAAATCGATAGAAAACCGGCTTTTGCCGGCCTTCTTCGTTTTTCGCGCTCCGGACAGGTGATTTCCCGCACGTTCCTAGCGCGCCGTCCAAAACGTCACGAACAATCAACGTGTTTGTGCCTACTGTGCCCGCGGACGGCTTGTTTCGCGAAACTGCATTGCGCGACAAAACGTCATGATTTGCACACAAACAACCGCCAGATGCGGGCGGTTGGGGTTTTCATGAACTGAATCGGGCATGCTTACCAAAAAAGGCAAATACGGCCTCAAGGCCCTCGTGCATCTGTCAGGCTTGCCGGTCGGCCAGCTGGCGTTCGTCAACGACATCGCCGTCGCCAACAACATCCCGAAGAAATTCCTCGATGCCATTTTGGGCGAATTGCGCAATGCCGGGTTCGTCCAGAGCCGCAAGGGCAAGGAAGGCGGCTATCGCCTCGCCCGGCCGGCCTCCGAGATCAAGATCGGCCATGTCGTGCGTGTCCTCGACGGCCCGCTGGCGCCGATCCCTTGCGCCAGCCGCACCCAATATCAGCGCTGCGATGATTGCGACGAGGCGACATGCCAGGTCCGGAACATGATGCTGGAGGTGCGCCATGCGATCGCCGAGGTGCTGGACAATCGCAGCCTCGCCGCCATGCGCGACGCCGACAATGACGATTTTCCAGTCGAACTGACGTCACAGATCTGATCTGGCGTCTTGAAGCGGAATCGGCGCCAGCGACCCCTCATGAATCCGACTCGAACAGGCTTGTGACGTCGGCGACGATATCGGCGATCGGACGCGTCGCATCGAGCGTCAATGCATTCTCGCCGGCTGCCGGCGCTTCGAGCGTGGCGAACTGGCTGTCGACCAGGCTTGCCGGCATGAAATGGCCTCGGCGGGAGCCGACACGCTGCTTTGCGGTCGCCGGATCGATTTCCAGGTAGAGGAACAAAATGTCCTGGCAAAAACCGCGCAGACGCTCGCGGTAGCTGCGCTTGAGCGCCGAACAGGCGGCAACCACGGCTTGCCCGTCGCCGACCGATCCGGCAATGCGCCGGCCGATCGCGTCGAGCCAGCCTTCGCGCAATGCGTCGGTCAGCGGCTCGCCGCTTGCCATGCGCGCGACGTTTTCCGGTGGATGCAGCCGGTCGCCCTCGACGAAGACAGCGCCCAATGCCGCCGCCAGCGCTTCGCCGACGGCCGACTTGCCACAGCCGGCGACGCCCATCACCACGACGGCCGGTGCGAGCCGAATGCGATCGCTCTGCATTTGTGCTGTCTTTTCGTCCACGATGCGGGTCAGCGGCTGGCCGGCGCGCGGCCGTAAAGCAGGAGCATGGCGACGATGACGACGCCATAGATGATCTGCCGCCCCGCCTCCGGCATCTGCATGACGGAAAGAATGGATTGCAAAAGCGTGATCAGGATGACGCCCGCGACCGTGCCGAGATACGAGCCGCGGCCGCCGAGGATCGAGGTGCCGCCAAGCACCACCGCAGCGATCGACGGCAGGAGATAGGCGTCGCCCATCGACTGCGCCGCCTTGGAGGCATAGCCGGCCAGAAGCACGCCGCCGAAGGCGGAGAGCCCGCCGGATACGGCGAAGGCGATCAGCACCACGCGCCGCGTGTCGATGCCGGAGAGGTAGGCGGCGCGCTCGCGGTTGCCGATGCCGTAGACCGTGCGGCCGAAGCCGGTGCGGGTCAGCACGAAAACCATCGCAGCACCGATCAGCGCCCAGATGACGACGGCATTGGGCACGCCCGGAATGGCAAAGCCGGTCGCCAGATAGCGCATCGCCCGGGTCGCCGAATCCTGTGGCGAGAAGCCGCCTGTATAGACCACCATAAGCCCTTGGGCGACGGCATTGGTGGCGAGCGTGATGATCATCGAGGGAATGCGCAGATAAGCGACGCCGATGCCGTTGACGATGCCGATCGCGACGCCGCAGAAAATGCCGAACGGGATCGCCAGCGCCACGCCGAGCGGGCCGTAGGCGGCGGCCGCACAGGCCATCATCGCGCCCGTCGCCACCGACCACGGCACCGACAGGTCGATCTGGCCAAGCAGGATGACCAGCATCATGCCGGTGGCGATGACGCCGAGAAACGACGCCACCTTGAGCTGCTGCAGCAGATATTCCGGCGACAGAAAGCTGCGCGAATAAAGGCTGCCGACAAACAGCAGCAGCACGATGCAGGCAAAGGCGGTCAGCACCGCAGGGTCGGCGCGGCGGATGAATTTCGGCATGCGGCCGGCGATGCCGGCGATGGTCGTTTCGCTCACAGGAACCACTCCAGCCGGTTGCGGACCCTGAACAGGGCGAAGGCGCCGAGGCTGACGGCGATCAGCAGGATGACGCCCTGGAACAGCGGCTGCCAGAGCGGATCGAAATCGAAGACGAAGAGCAGGTCGCCGATGGTGCGGAAGGCGAGCGCGCCGAAAATCGCGCCGATGGCGCTGCCCTTGCCGCCGAACAATGAGACGCCGCCGAGCACCACGGCGGCGATCGAGAACAGCGTATAGGCATTGCCGCTGGCATAGGCCGCCTCGCCTGTATAGGTGAAGAAGGTCAGGAACAGCCCGCCGATCGCGGCCAGCAGGCCGGCCAGCGCATAGGCGGCGAATTTTCCCCGGCGGATCGGCACGCCGGACATGTAGGCTGCCATCTCCGAAGATCCTGCGGCATAGGCCGCGCGCCCAAGCACCGAGCGGCTGAACGGCACCCAGACGACGAGCACGATGGCCAGCAGCGCCACCAGGCTCGCCGGCACCACGCCGAACAGCCGCCCGGTCAGCGCGTCGGCAAGATCCTCGTTGACCGAACCGCCCGGGAACGGTCGCAGCAGCAGCGCGATGCCGAAATAGACCGCGCCGGTGGCAATGGTGGTGACGATCGGCTGCAGCCGTCCGTAGATGACGATGGCGCCGTTGATCGCCCCGCACAGCAGTCCGGTGCCGAGCACCGCGACGACACCGAACGCGGTCTCGATGCCGGTGCCGATGACCAGCCATGAGGCCAGGCAGTTGGTCAGCAGAAAGATCATGCCGACGGAAAGGTCGATGCCGGCGGTGATCACCACCAGCGTCTGCGCCATGGCGACGAAGGCAAGCAGCACGCCTTTGTTGGAAGCCGTCTGCACGACATTGGCGGTAAAGCCGGCCGGATGGTTCGAGGTGTAGATCGTGAACATCACGATGAAGATGCCGAACGCCAGCAGCGTTCCGCGTTGTTCGGCAAGCCAGTAGCGCCAATCCTTCACGCGTCCGCTCCTCGGGCTGGCGTCTTCGCCATGCCTTTGACTTTCATCTCTTCGCCATGGATGTTGAGCGCGCTGGCGATCAGCGCCCGCTCGGTGATCTCGGCGCCGACCAGCTCGCGCTTGACCGCTCCGTCATAGAGCACCAGCACCCGGTCACAGCAGCCGATCAGCTCGTCATAGTCGGTCGAGTAAAACAGGATCGCCGCGCCCTGGTCGGCGAGCTTGCGCATCAGCTGATACAGTTCCTGCTTGGTGCCGACGTCGATGCCGCGCGTCGGGTCGTTGAGCAGGATGATGCGCGGCTGCCGCATTAGCCATTTGGCGATGACCACCTTCTGCTGGTTGCCGCCGGACAGCGCGCCAACCGGGATGTCGAGGCCGGCCGTCTTGATCGCCAGCAGGGCGACCATTTCGTCGATCAGCCGCTGTTCGGCGGCACGGTCGATGATGCCGGCCCTGGACAACCGGTCGAGTGCGGCGAAGGAGAGGTTTTCGCGCACCGTCATCGGCAGCATCAGGCCTTCGGTCTTGCGGTCCTCCGGGATCAGCGCCATGCCAATCCGGTCACCGCGGGCCTTGGCAGGGCTGGCGATCGCCACCGGCTTGCCATCGATCAGTATCTGGCCGCTGAGGCCGCGCAGCACGCCGAAGAAGGCGAGCAGCAATTCGCGCTGGCCCTGGCCGTCGAGACCGCCGAGGCCGACGACCTCGCCTGCCCCGACCGTGAGCGAGATATTGTCCAGCCGGTCGGTCCACGACAGTTTTCGCGCCTCAAGCACCGGAGCGGTTATAGCCGGGGCGCGCACCGGCTTCGGTGGAAAAATATGGCTGTATTCGCGGCCGATCATCAGCTCGACGACTTCATTGTCGCTCTTCGAGCCCGCAGCATAGCTGGCGACGTTGCGGCCGTTGCGGTACACCGTGCACTGGTCGGCCAGTTCGGCGATCTCGTTCATCCGATGCGAGATGTAGAGCAGCGCCAACCCTTCCGAGCGCAGCCGCTTCAAGACGCCAAAAATCTTGGCGACGTCGGCCGCGGTCAGCGCCGAGGTCGCCTCGTCGAGGATCAGGATGCGCGGCTTCCTTGCAAGTGCTTTGGCGATCTCGACCATCTGCCGTCTTGAAAGCGGAAGATCCTTGACCAGCGCCAGTGGGTGGATGTCGGCGGCGCCTGCACGCCCCAGGGCTTCCTCCGCGATGCGCCGCTGCGCCTTGCGGTCGATCATGCCGAACCGTTTCGGCGGATCGGAAATGACGATGTTGTCGGCGACGCTGAGTTCGGGGACGAGCGACAATTCCTGGAAGATGCAGACGATGCCGGCCTGGTTGGCCGCGGCCGGCGACGCGAAGCTCACCTCGCTTCCGTCCAGCATCATGCGGCCTTCGTCAGGCGCGACGACGCCGGCCATGACCTTGATCAGCGTCGATTTGCCGGCGCCGTTTTCGCCGAGGATAGCGTGGATGCTGCCTGGCGTGACCGAAAGCTCGGCCTTTTCCAGCGCCCGCACACCGCCATAGCGCTTGGATATGCCCTCCATGCGGAAGAGCGGAACCGCACCGTCCATCGGCCCCTCCCAAGGCGCTTGTTCTTCGGGACCGGCGCCACGGAATACCCGCGGCGCCGAGCGATCAGCCTACTGGTTCTCCTTGCTCTGGCCCATGATTTCCTGCGCGGTGAAATTGATGCCGCAGGTCGGGAAGGAATTGCCGACGAAGAAATTGTCGGACTGGTCGGGGAAATAGTCCTCGCCCTCCTTGAGGTTCGGATCCTCGACGATCGCCAGCGGCAGCTTCACCGCCTGCGGGACGACCTGGCCTTCGAGCGCGGCGATCGCCGTCTTGATGGCGACCGCCACCTGGGCGGGTCCGGTTCCGGCCGACGAGCATTTCAGCCCTTCTGGGGCAAACTTGGCGCAGAATTTGCGAAAGCCATTCTCCGTTTCGCCGCCGAACGGCACGAACGGATGCTTGGCGTCGATCATCGCCTGGACGATGCCGGTGTCGCCGCCCTGCCCGGTGACGCCGTCGAAGGGACCGTTGGTGGCGATCGCGTCGGCCGTAGCCTTTTGCGCGACGCCATCGTCCCATTTGCCGACGACTTCGGTGACCTCCCACTTCTTGCCCGAAGCGTCGAGGGCCTCATGGATGCCGTTGTGGCGGTCGGTGTCGACCGACGTGCCGGCAACGCCGCGCACCTCGAGGAGCTTGCCGCCATTGGGGATGTGCTTGATCAGCCAGTTGGCCCACAACTCGCCAAGGCCTTTCTGGTCGACATTGACGTTGATGGCGTCCTTGGTGTCGAGGATGTTGTCGAAGGCGACCAGCACGACGCCGGCTTGCTTGGCGCGCTTGATGACCGGACCGAACGCCGTCGGATTCTGCGCGTTGACGACGATCGCGTCATAGCCGGAATCGATGAAATTGTTGATCGCCGATATCTGCGCCGGCACGTCTTCGCCGGTCGAGACGACCTTGAATTCCTTGAGCTTGGCCGCGACCTCCGGCTGCGCCGCATAGGCTTTTGCCGTCTGCACCATCTGGATGCGCCAGGTGTTGGCGATATAGCCATTGGCGAGCGCGATGCGGTACGGGCCTTCCTTCTTGGGGAACTTGAAGAACTGCGTGTCGGCGGCCCATGGCGCGAAGCATTCCGGCTCGGCGGATGGGCCCGCGACGATTTCGGGTTCGGCGAGCGCCGACGAACTCAGCATGACGAATGCAGTGGCGGCGACGACGCCACCTACGAGTGACTTGATCATCGATATTCCTCCCAGTTGCAGTTTCTGATTGTTCTTACGCGTCTCGCGTGCCTGGCTCGGCACCTCCTGCCTTGCCGTCGCGCTTTCAGGGTGGCCGAATGCCAACCCGATCCTCCCTCGTGGCTCAGTAAACCGGAATAAAAACTATCATATTATACATAATAAACAAGCATCAGCTGTCGCTTATATATAATAAACAGACTTTCGCTGTTTCGCGAGCTTTCGCCTGGATAAAACTGGTAGCGCTACCATGACGTAGAGTAAAGCGGCATTTCGCGATGCCTGCAAGCGCTTTCAGCGGCCAGTGCTTTCAGCGGCCAGTGCTTTCAGCGGGAAGTGCTCTCACGGCGCTTGAGTTCGAAGCCGAGATCGACGACCGGCTGTTGCGGCCGCTTGCCTGCAATCGTCGCGAGCGCCATGGCGACCGACAGCCGGCCGATCTCGTAGCGAGGCGTCCGGATGCTGGTGACCGAGGGGAAAGCCACTTCCATCATGTCGAGATCGTTGAAGCCTGTGATGCCGATCGTCTTCGGCACGGCGATCGAGGCGCGGTGGCACTCGAACAGCGCGCCGAGCGCGATGTCGTCATTGTTGCAGAAAACCCCGTCCAGCGACGGCATCTTGGCCAGCGCGTCGCGAAACAATTCGCGCCCGAGCGTCACGCTGGACGGCACCGGCGTGGTGGTGACAAGCCGCGCGTCGAACAGGCCGGCCGCCTCCATCGCCGCGCGATAGCCGGCCAGACGCCGCTGCGAGCGCGGGTCCATGCGCGCGCCGATGAAGCCGATGCAGCGATAGCCCATTTCGATCATGTGCTCAGTCGCCGCCCTGCCGCCATCGAAATGCGAGAAGCCGACCATCATGTCGACCGGATCGGGGCCGGTCTCCATGACCTGCACCACCGGGCAGCCGGCCGTCTCGAGCAGTCTTCGCGAAACTGGCGTCTGGTCGATGCCGGCCACGATCAGCGCCGCCGGGCGCTGCGGGCCGAACACCTGCAGCAGCCGTTCCTCCTCGAGGCCGGAATAATGGGTGTTGCCGAACTGGATGCGGTAGGAGCTGTCCGACAGGCTGTCATAGATGCCGCGCAGCACTTCGGCAAAGACGCTGTTGGTGAGCGACGGCACCAGCACGCCAAAGACCTCGGCGCGCGCCGAGGCCAATGCTCGCGCATTCGGGTCGGGCAGATAGCCGAGTTCATCGACAGCCGCCCGGATCTGGCGGCGCAGATCCTCCGAAACGCGCCCCGGCTCGCGCAAGGCGCGGGAGACGGTGATGGCGCCGACGCCGGCCTTGCGCGCGACATCGGCGATCGTCGGACGGCCGCCGCCACGGCGCGAGCGCGGTTTGGTCATAGCCTGGTCCCGAACGCGGCGCCCTCGCCGAAGCGTGGCCGCGAAATGCTGTTCAGCGTCTTTGCCACTGTCGCCATGCCAACCCGACTTGCCGCACCCGACTTGCCACACCCCTCTGGCGTCGCGCAGCCTTACCCCATTGTCAAGCGAACCGCGCAGGACGCTACCCGAACTCGGGCATTTGAATTTCGGCTGTGGGTGGGTTCGCGTGCGTCTTGTCGTCCACCGTGCTCAGTCTTCTACGCCGTGCGTCGTCCGCTGCGCCAGTTCGTGGCATAGGGCAACGCGAACAGATAGAGACCGCTGAGCATGAGCAAGCCGAGCGGGATCAGCGGCATGAGATATACCCAATAGGCCGGCTCGACACCTACGCCCAAGGTGATGAAGATGGCAGCGACGACCGCCGTAAAAATGATCGACAGCCAGCGGTGGAATTGCCGGATCCACGTGTTCCAGTTCATTTGGGACCTCCTCTGAAGACGAGCCGCACGACCCGCTTGGCGGCTTTTTTGCTACCTTGTTTCGTTGACAGACGTCTTGTTGGGCATGGCGTTTCGCCCGCAGATGCGTATGGCGCCGGCACGCCTATTCTATTCGCGCCAGGACCTGCTCCAGCTTCGCAAAGAACCGCTGCCATCCGTGTTGGGCGCCCTGATAGTACTGCTGCTGATCCGGCCGGAAGCCCAACTGCTCCATGCGCAGATGGGTCCCCGTGCTCGTAGGGGTGAGCGTCCACGTGACGACACTTCTGAGATCCTTGGTATCCCACGTGTAAGACAGCGTCTTGTTGGGCTCGACTGCCTGGACCTGACAGTCGACCGTCCCCCAGTCCGCGCTCAGATTGAAACGGTGCCCCTCGTCTGGCTTGAAATCGTTCTTCATCAGCCACTCCTCGATCAAATCTGATTGGGTGAGCGCGCGCCATATCTTTTCCGGCGGAAAAGCGACCTCCCGTTCAACAATGACGGCGCGCGTTTCGATCTCGGTATTGGTCATTGGTCCATCCTTTTGAGCAGATCTTCGAGGTTGTCGAACCGGCTTTGCCAGAACCCAGCCATTTGGTTTGTCCAGTCGATCAGCGGCGCCAGGGCGCCGAGCTCCGCACTGTAGTGCGTGTTGCGGCCTTCGTGGCGATCGCGCACCAACCCGGCCTGCTTCAGCACCCCAAGATGCTTTGACACGGCCGGTTGCGAGACCCCGGCCCGAGCGGTCAGGGCCGCGACGGTTTGGTCTCCGTCGCGACACAGCCGCTCGAAGATGGCCCGTCGCGTCCGATCGGCAAGCGTTTTGAAGAGGATCTCGTGGGGCTGTGACATGGCAATCGATAACTCTCTGGCTATTGGAATCCAATAACCGCCGAGATATGTGTACGTCAAGCAGGAACCTGGACCGGGCTCCGCGTCACGGGGGCCTACCCCATGTCGCTGCCATCGCTCTGGCCAGCGGGGTCAGTGCTCAGGCCATCGCCGCGGCGCTGCGCCGCGCCTTCCACAACAGCAGCACCATGGCCGCTATGTTCAGCAGGTTCCAGGCGATGCCGTTGAGGAACGCGGCGGCGTAGGAGCCGGTCAGATCGTAGATCCAGCCCGACATCCAGCCGCCGATTGCCATGCCGAAGATAGTTGCCATGATTACGATGCCGACGCGCTGGCCGGCCTCTTTGGCGGGCATGTATTCGCGCACGATGATGGCATAGCAAGGCACGATGCCGCCCTGCGACAGTCCGAAGACCAGCGAGACGACGTAAAGCGACGCGAGCCCGTCGAAGGGGATGTAGAACAACAGCGACA
Organism: Mesorhizobium sp. WSM4816; assembly: GCF_055811535.1. Lineage (NCBI taxonomy): Bacteria > Pseudomonadati > Pseudomonadota > Alphaproteobacteria > Hyphomicrobiales > Phyllobacteriaceae > Mesorhizobium > Mesorhizobium sp. WSM4816. Next base: position 175,522 of record NZ_JBVVQR010000009.1, read on the forward strand.
AGGCTTGCAGCACCGAGCCGATCAGCAGGGTTTTCACGCCGCCGATGCGATCGGCAAGGAAGCCGGACGCCAGACGGCTGACGACGCCCGCCGCCATCATGATCGACAGCATGTCGGCGCCTCGCGCCACGCCGTAGCCGAGATCCATGCAATAGGCGACGATATGGACTTGCGGCATCGACATCGCCACGCAGCAGCCAAGGCCGGCGACGACGAGCAACACCTGCAGCGCTGCCGGTGACAGCGTGATCGGCTGGACCGGCCGGCTGCCGGGTGAACCGGGAGCGGCGGCACGTGGTGCGCCGCGCTTGAGCAGCATGATCAGCGGCAGCATGGTGGCGAGGCAGACGACGCCGATTGCGGCATAGGTGAAGCGCCAGCCCTCGCTCTGTATGACGTAGGGCATTGCCAACGGCCAGATCACCCCGGCGAGATAGCTGCCGGCGGCGGCAGCCGTCACCGCGACGCCGCGGCGGCGGTTGAACCAGTGCGAGATGTCGGCGATCAGCGGCCCGAAAATCGCCGACGTGCCGACGCCGATCAAAAGTCCCTGGACAAGGGTGAACTGCAGGATCGAAGTGGTCAGCGACGCCAGCAGGAACCCGGTACCGAGCGTCACCGAGGCAATGAGCGCCGGTATCCAGTAGCCGATGCGGTCGATGGCGCGGCCGACCAGCACATTGCCGACGGCGAAACCGGCCATGGTCGCGGTATAGGGCATCGAAGCGGCGGCGCGATCGACACCGAATTCGGCCTGCATGGCGGGCAGCACCACGACCACCGCCCACATGCCGACACCGCCGATCGTCGCCAGCAGCATCGAGATGCCGAGCCGCAGCCAGGCATAGGCGCTGTCTATGCCGGGGCTGCTCAGCCGGCTGGAGGCGGTTGTGGTCAAGGCGTTTCCTGTCCGCGGTTGTGCGCAAGTCACGGGTTCGACACCACTATCGGCAGGATTGGCGGCGCCGTGCAGCGCCACATCGCGCAAATGCGTGGTTCCAGGGATTTTGAGCTGCAGTGGAACGGTGGCCGCCGTCCCGGAGTTTTTCATCAAACTCGCCAATAGGCCAATAGAAGGGAGAAGGAGCTTGTCATGACCGCGAAAAGGAAATGGTCGGCCGAGGTCACCGAGCACAGCGATGCGCTGGACCTTGAGGAACATATCTTCGAATCCCACGCCCCCAAGAAGATCGCAGCCTCGCTGAAGCGATCGGCCGAGCACAGCGACCGGCGCAAGGCCGAGCCGTTCCAGTCCGCCATGTCGATGCTGAATTTCTACATTAACCGCGCCGGCACGAACCTGCCGGCCAAGCAGAAGAAAGTGCTGGAGGACGCCAAGAACGAACTGCGCGCCGCGTTTGGCCGCCCGAGACAACACTGAGCAAGGAGCGAAGCGACGCGGCGCAGACCCTGGGAGCCATTCCGTGACAGCCGCCGAAGAATGCAACGGCTCAGAATAAAGGCGCTCTTCTGTAGCGATCCTTCGCGCCCCCTCTGTCCTGCCCTCTTTGCCAAGACTCGACATCTCCCCCACTTGGGCATATGCGCTAAGATAGGAGTTGCAGCGGGGAATCGGCTGTGATTCTACGCTGCAATGACTCACGAATCGCTTGTAGATGACGGCTGGGCCGAGACGATTGAGCTTCTCGGTGGTGAAGAGTTGATCGCGGGGAGT
>NZ_JBVVQR010000010.1:0-68910 GCF_055811535.1 Mesorhizobium sp. WSM4816
CGGGCGGCCGCCGTCCTCTTCCCGGTGAGGAAGCCGGCATGAGGGGGCGGAGTCTGCCCAAAATCCGCCGAGGGGGGCCAATTGGGCCCCCGAGGCGGGCAAAAATGCCCTGCAACCGGGCCAATGTCGCCTGATTGCGTTTCAAAAAACGCCCCATGCGCCATCTGCGCCAAACTTCGGCCCCCGTGCAAAGCCCTCCTTGTGGGAGAAGGTGGATCGGCAGCGCCGAGCCGGATGAGGGGTGCTGGAAGGAATGAGACGTTGGTGTTCCCTGGAACACCCCTCATCCGTCGCCTTCGGCGACACCTTCTCCCACAAGGGGAGAAGGGAAGACCGCACCTAATTATTGGCTATTTGCACCTGGCGATGGACGACAGCGCCGCCGAAATGCCTTTCAGCGAAAAGACATAGGTGGTGGTGTTGCCGCGGCCGGACTTCGCCTGCACCTTCATGTCGCTGCCGGTTTTCATCGCGGCGATCAGCACCGGCTCCTCGGCCGCATTTTCGACCCAGGCCGACTTGCCGCGGGTGAACATCGAAAAGCTCTTGCCGTCGATGGTGACGGTGGCCTTGGAGTTTTCCTGGAAATTGTAGCCGGCGATGAATTGCGGCTCGTAAGACACTTGCTGTCCCGGCCGCTGGCTGACGAAGAAGAACATGTCGCCATGGTCGAGCGTCGGCGGCTGCTTGTCGGTCGGCACGGTCAACACATAGCAAACCTTGCCGCCCGACGCCTGGTAGCTGTAGGTGCCCCAGGCATTGTGCTGGCCGATCTTGGTTGCCGACTGCGCCAGAGCCGGCGCTGTCATGGCCACCAGTGCCAGGCTCGAAATTGTAGCAATCAATCCGCGCATCGCTTTTCCCATATATGGTGCGGAGGCAGGCCGGCTCGGCGTCCTGCCCGTCGCTTCATTTTGATTTAATCTGGGTTACCAAACGGTGAAGTTCCCTCAGGAAAAGGACATCCACCCCAGGAAACCGCCGCCATCCTTGCGCCCGTCGCTCGAAAGCGGCAGTTGCAACGTCCCTTTCGCGACTGGATGCCACGAAAGCGGCAAGAGTTTGACTTTTCTGCCTTATCGCCGGCTCAGCCGTTGTCGGCAATCGCCTGTTTGGCGGCGAGCCGATGCGCTGATGTAATGTGGGCTTTGACGGTGGTGATCGCGGCGGTCAGCACGGCGATGTCGTCGGTAAAGCCCAGTCCGAGGACGAAGTCGGGGATGACGTCAGCCGGCAGCACGAAATAGCCGAGCGCCGCCACCAGGATGCCCTTGGCGCGCAGCGGCGTGTTCTTGTCCATGGCGCAGTAGTAGGCGGCGACCAGTTCCTCCATGAACGGGATCTGCCGGGCAGCCCGCCTGGCCGTGCGCCAGAATTTCTCGCGCACTTCGCTCTCGTCGCCCGGCTTGCCGCCAAAGCCGAAGAAATCAAAACCTGATTTTTGCGCCATCAGTCTCTCCTAACGAGGCTGCGCATGGCGTTCCACGCGCGCCTGCCAGCGGAAAATGTGGTGAAAGCGCCAGTCCACTACAAGAGCTCGGCCGTTCCGCGGCCTGAAAATCAGGCTACGGCGTCGACAGATCTCCAACGACCTGACCGAAATAGCGGTCCATCGTCCTGGCCAGTTCGAAGTCGAGCGCGGTCAGGCCGCCGGCATCATGGGTGTTCAGCGTCACGCTCACGGTGTTGTAGACGTTCGACCAGTCGGGGTGATGGTCGATCGTCTCCGCCGCCAAGGCGACGCGGGTCATGAAGGCGAAGGCTTCGGAAAAATCGCTGAAGGTGAAGCTGCGCGTGATCGAGCCGCCATCCTCGGCCAGCGACCAGCCGTCGAGCCCGGCCAGCGCCTCGGCGACCGCCTCACTGCTCAGTTTCTCTCTCGCCATGGTCGTTTCCCGTGCTATCTGGATTTGCAGTCTTCAGCACAATGCCGGATCGATGAGCGCAAAGCCGATAAAATCCATTCTCTTCGTCTGTCTCGGCAATATCTGCCGCTCGCCACTGGCGGAAGGCGTGTTGCGCGCCGTCCTGGCAGAGCGCGGCCTCGATCGGGATATCCTGCTCGATTCGGCCGGGACCAGCGACTGGGAAGCCGGTTCGGCACCCGACCCGCGCTCGATCTCGATCGCCAAGCGGCACGGCGTCGATATTTCCGGACAGACGGCGCGCAAGCTGGCGCCGGACGATTTTTCGCGTTTCGACCTCATTCTCGCCATGGACCGATCGAATCTCCGGGATCTTAAAGCGCTGGTGCCTGCCGCCATGCGCGACCGTGTCCATCTGTTCCTCGAGTTCGCCGGGGGAAAGGTGGGCGACGTGCCGGACCCCTATCATCAGGGGCCGGAGGCGTTTGCCTCGGTCTACCGCATGATCCGCGAAGCGTCGGAGGCGCTGGCGACGCGGCTCGAGGCACGGCTGTCGGCGCCCGACAGCGGCCAGGCCTCCTCGACGATGTAGGGTCCGCCGCCGACCGAATCGCGCGACGACATCAGGACGAAGCGGCCGACACGGAAGGGCAGCGTCGAAAAATTGCCGCGCGCCGAAAGATACTGGGCGACGTCGAGCGGGCTCGAATTGCGCAACCTGGCCAGCGTCACATGCGGCATGAATTTGCGCGGGTCGGCGGGGATGCCGAGGCGCTGGCAGATGCGCTCGATCTCGGCTTGCAGCGCTGCAAGATCGGGCGAGAAGGAGACGCCGGCCCACACCGCGTGCGGTTTTTTCTGGCCGAAGGCACCGACGCCGGACAGTGTCAGCGCGAAGGACGGGCGGTGGACACGGTCGAGCGCGTTGGCGATCTCGTCGGCGACATGGCCCTCGACATCGCCAATGAAGCGCAGCGTCATATGGTAGTTCTCGACGTCGATCCAACGGGCCCCGGGCAGGCCGCCCCGGAGCAGGGACAGCGAAAGGGCGGCATCACGCGGTATTTCGAGGGCGGTGAAAAGACGCGGCATGGCAAGCCTCCTGTCCTCGAATCGAACTCTGCCCCTAGCGAATCATCGAAAATCGAGCGGGGCAAGCGGTTTGTTGGTTGCACCTGGCCTAAAATCAAATCGTGCGGGGAATGCGTGGCATCATCGAAATCCGATCCCTTCAAGAGTTGCCCTTAACCACGGCAATGGCTTTCTCGACATCCGGCAGTATGCGCTCGACCATGCGGTCGACGCCCTTGGCATTCGGGTGCAGGCCGTCTTCAAGTTGCATAGCTGGTTCGCCGGCGACGCCGTCGAGAAAGAATGGATAGAGCGGGACGCCGTGTTTTTCCGCCAGTTTCGGGAAGATAGCGTCAAAGCCGTTCTGGTAGTCGGCGCCGAAATTGGGGGCGGCGCGCATGCCGGCCAGCAGCACGGCGATGTTGCGCTGCTTCAGCTTCGCCAGCATGGCGTCGAGATTTTTTTGCGTGATATCGGGAGAAACGCCGCGCAGCATGTCGTTGGCACCGAGTTCGAGAATGACAAGCTGCGTGCCGTCCGGCACCGACCAGTCGAGCCGCGACAGGCCGCCACTCGACGTATCGCCGGATACGCCGGCATTGGCGACGGTCACATCGTGGCCCTTGGCGCGGAGTGCTGCCTCAAGTTTTCGGGTGAAGCCTTCGTCCGGTCCGAGGCCAACGCCTGCCATCAGGCTGTCGCCGAAACCGACGATCGTGAACGGCTCGGCGCGCGCCGAAGAAATGGCGCCGCAAATTCCGAGGAAAAGGACGAAGGCTGCGGCAAGTCGGTGTTTGAAAGCCATGCGGCAGGCCCCATATGACCGAGAACATTATACTGGCGGTAGGCGGAATTCTGCCCTCCCTTTCCCATATAGGACGATTTTATTTTGACAGAAGCCGTCATCGCGCTGAAAAACGTATCGCTGACGCTCGGCGAAGGAGCGTCTTCCGTCCATGTGCTGAAAGGCGTCAGCCTCGACGTGGCAAGTGGCGAGGCGACCGGCATCGTCGGTCCGTCGGGCTCGGGAAAGTCGACGCTGCTGATGGTTTTGGCCGGTTTGGAAAGGGTCGATTCGGGTACGGTACGAATCGCCGGCGAATTGCTGAACGGCAAGAGCGAAGATCAGATCGCATCGTTTCGTGGACGAAACATTGGCATCGTCTTCCAGTCCTTCCACCTCATTCCCAACATGACGGCGCTCGAAAATGTCGCAGTGCCGCTGGAACTAGCCGGCCATGCCGATCCGTTCGGGGTGGCGGCGCGGGAGCTCGAGTCGGTGGGCTTGAGCGATCGCGTCACTCACTATCCCGGCGAATTGTCCGGCGGCGAACAGCAGCGTGTGGCGATCGCCCGGGCACTGGCGCCTTCGCCGCGCATCCTGATCGCCGACGAGCCGACCGGTAATCTGGACCAGGCGACGGGACGGCAGGTCGCCGATCTTTTGTTCGCCAAAGCGGCCGAGCGCGGCATGACGCTGGTGCTGGTCACCCACGATCCGGCGCTCGCCGCACGCTGCTCCCGGCAGGTGTCGATGCGGTCGGGCCGGATCGAGGATGCGCCATTGCTTAAAGTGACGGCGTAGCGCAATGGCTGATAAGACCCCCTCATCCGGCCCTTCGGGCCACCTTCTCCCCGGCGGGGAGAAGAGGCCGGCGCCGGCGTTGGCGACCTCTTCTCCCCTCGGGGAGAAGGTGGCCGCGAAGCGGCCGGATGAGGGGGTCCCTTGGGCGCGCACCTTTTCACTCGCCTTCCGCTTCTCGCTGCGCGAGATGCGCGGCGGGCTGTCCGGCTTCCTGATCTTCCTTGCCTGCATTGCGCTTGGCGTCGCGGCGATCGGCGGTGTCAATTCGGTGGCCCGGGCGATTACCGCCGGCGTCGCCAACGAAGGCCAGTCGCTACTCGGCGGCGATCTTCGTTTCCAGCTCAATCAGCGCGCCGCGACGCAAGCCGAGCACGTCTTTCTTGACGGGCTGGGCACGGTCTCGCACAGCGCCAACATGCGCTCGATGGCGCGGCTCGAGGACGGCTCCGACCAGGCGCTGGTCGAAGCCAAGGCGGTCGACGGCGCTTATCCGCTCTATGGTGCGCTGCAGACCGAGCCGGTGCTGTCGAAGCAGGAATTGTTCGGCGAACAATCCGGTGTTTTCGGCGCCGTCGCACCCGACCTTTTGTTCGAGCGGCTGAACCTTCGGATCGGCGACCGGCTGAAGCTGGGCAGCGCCACCTTCGAACTGCGCGCCCGGCTCGTCAATGAGCCGGACGCGGTATCCGACGGCTTCGGCTTTGCGCCGCGGCTGATGATCTCGACCGACGGGCTTGCCGCTTCCGGTTTGATCCAGCCCGGCAGCCTGGTCGAGAACGCCTACAAGGTCCGCCTGCCCGGCGGCACCGGCGAGACGCGCATAAAAGCCATTCAGGATCAGGCGGCGGAGGAGTTTCCCGAGTCCGGCTGGTCGATCCGCACGCGCAGCAATGCAGCACCGGCGTTGTCCGCCAATATCGAACGGTTTTCGCAGTTCCTGACGCTGGTCGGGCTGACGGCGCTGGTGGTCGGCGGCGTCGGTGTGGCCAACGCGGTGCGCGCCTATCTCGACGGCAAGCGCGGCGTCATCGCCACCTTCAAGAGCCTGGGAGCTTCGGGCGGTTTCGTCTTTGCCGTCTACCTGGTGCAGATCCTGATGATCGCCGTGCTTGGCATCACGCTCGGCGTCGTGCTTGGCGCGCTGATGCCGATCGCGGCGAGCGCGGCGCTGCAGTCGATCATTCCGGTGCCGGCGGAAGGCGGATTCTATCCCGGCGCGCTCGGCATGGCGGCGTTGTTCGGGCTGCTGGTGACGCTGGCTTTCGCCTTGCTGCCGCTCGGCCGGGCGCGCGACGTGCCGGCGACGGCGCTGTTTCGTGAAATGGGTTTTGAGGGCCGCGGTTTTCCGCGCCCGCTCTACACGGCGGCGGCGCTCGGCATCGCGCTGCTGCTGGCGGCGCTGGCCATTCTGTTTTCCGGCGACCGCTACATCGCCTCGATCTTCGTCGGCGCCACCATTTTTGCTTTTTTGGTGCTGCGCCTTGTCGGCGCGCTGGTGCAGTGGGCCGCCAAAAGGAGCCCGCGCGTTGGCTCGACGGTGCTCAGGCTCGCCATCGGCAACATCCATCGGCCGGGCGCCTTGACGCCGTCGGTGGTGCTGTCGCTGGGACTGGGGCTGACGCTTCTGGTGACGCTGGCGCTGATCGACGGCAATCTCAGGCGGCAGATTTCCGGCAGCCTGCCGGAGCGGGCGCCGAACTTCTTCTTCGTCGATATCCAGAGCAGCGATGTCGATGCGTTCTCGGAGCTGGTCGGCAGGGAGGCGCCGCAAGGCACGCTGGTCAAGGTGCCGATGCTGCGCGGCCGGGTGATGGCGCTGAACGGCGTCGACGTCGACAAGGTCAAGGTCCCGGCGGAAGGGGCCTGGGTGCTGCGCGGCGATCGCGGGCTGACCTACGAGGCCAGAATTCCTGCGAATGCGACGCTGACCGAAGGGACATGGTGGCCGGACAATTATGCCGGCGAGCCGCTGGTGTCGTTTTCGGCCGAGGAAGGCAAAGAGATCGGGCTGAAACTCGGCGATACCGTCACCGTCAACGTGCTCGGCCGCAACGTGACGGCGAAGATCGCCAATTTCCGCCAGGTCGAGTGGGAGACGATGGGCATCAATTTCGTCATGGTGTTCTCGCCCAGCACATTTGCCGGCGCGCCGCACAGCTGGCTGGCGACGCTGACCGAAAAGGGCGCGTCGCCGGCCGACGATGCCCGTCTTCTCAACGCCGTCACGCGTGCCTTTCCGGCGGTGACGACAGTCAGGGTCAAGGACGCGCTCGACATCGTCAACCGGCTGGTGGCGCAACTCGGCACCGCGATCAGGGCCGCGGCCGGCGTGGCGCTGATCGCCTCGGTGCTGGTGCTGGCCGGCGCGTTGGCGGCCGGCAACCGCGCCCGCATCCACGATGCGGTGGTGCTGAAAACGCTGGGCGCGACCAGGAAGACGCTGATCGCGGCCTTTTCGCTGGAATACATGCTGATCGGCCTCGCCACCGCGATCTTCGCGCTGGCCGCAGGCGGAATTGCGGCGTGGTTCGTTGTCGCGCGCGTCATGACGCTGCCGTCGCATTTCATGCCCGATGTGGCGGTGGCCACAATAGTCTTTGCCTTGCTGGTCACGGTCGGCATCGGCCTCGCCGGCACCTGGCGGGTGCTGGGCCACAAGGCGGCGCCGGTGCTGCGCAATCTCTGATCTGGAAGGGTCGGCAAGCTCAACGCGACCGGGATTTGGTTAAATCTTGTTAATGTTGGGCTTCGGACGGCCGATAAATCCGGATTTTTGCTACTTCACGAAGCATTACGCCCGGTTACGGTCTTGTTCTTGACGCCAATAACCATCATATTTCGCGGCAGGCATGCTGGAGCCCCGCCAGCGGCGCCTCGGTCCAAATCGACCGGACACCGGACGGGGCAGAAGCAATATGAGGATTTCCATGGCTGAACCCGTTCGCAATTATCAGACGCGTGCCGTGCCCGGCGTCGGCGTCGATGCTGCTATCGACCAGGGCCTGCGCGCTTATATGATCAAGGTCTACAATCTGATGGGGCTTGGCCTCCTCATCACCGGCCTCGCCGCGGTCGGAACGATCATGCTGGCCACCACCACCGATCCGGCTTCGGCGGTCGCTACGCTGCCGAACGGCGATATGCTGACATCCTTCGGCTACGCGATCTTCGGCTCGCCGCTGAAATGGCTGGTGATCTTTGCCCCCCTGGCAGCGGTGCTGTTCCTGTCGTTTCGCGTCCAGTCGATGAGCGTTTCGGCCGCGCAGACGACGTTCTGGGTCTATGCCGGCCTCGTCGGCCTGTCACTGTCGTCGATCTTCCTGGTCTACACCACCGCCAGCATCTCGCAGACCTTCTTCGCCACCGCCGCCGCCTTTGGCGGACTGTCGCTCTACGGCTACACGACCAAGCGCGATCTTTCCGCGCTCGGTTCGTTCCTGATCATGGGCCTGGTCGGTCTGATCATCGCAAGTGTGATCAACATCTTCCTGCAGTCGTCGGCGCTTTCCTTCGCCGTTTCGGCGATCGGCGTGCTGATCTTCGCAGGGCTGACCGCCTACGACACGCAGAACATCAAGGAGATGTATTTCGAGGGCGACGAGACTGATGTCGCCGGCCGCAAGGCTATCATGGGCGCTCTGAGGCTCTATCTCGACTTCATCAACCTGTTCATGTTCCTGCTGCAGTTCATGGGCGATCGCCGTTAACAACGGCCCCTTGAGTCTGTGGACCAGCGAATTTGGAAAGGGCGGCCCAACGGCCGCCCTTTCCTTCTGTGCCGGCCTTTGCTGTTATAGAAGGCAGATGAACGGCTTGCATAAATTATGAGCAGCATCACGATACGCGGCGCGACAGCGGCCGATCTCGACCGGATCACCGCCATCTATGCCGATGCGGTGATCCACGGCACGGCGAGCTACGAACTGGAGCCGCCTGATCGTGCCGAGATGGGCGAGCGCTTCGACAGTTTGATAGCGAGCGGCTTTCCCTATCTGGTGGCGGAAAAAGCCGGCATCGTGCTCGGTTATGCCTATGCTGGCGCCTTCCGGGCGCGGCCTGCGTACCGGTTCATCGTCGAAGATTCTGTCTATGTCGCGCCCGAGGCCAAGGGCCATGGCATCGGGCTGAAGCTGATGAAAGGGCTGATCGCGGCGGCCGAGGCGGCGGGCTTCCGCCAGATCATCGCGGTGATCGGCGACGGTCGGCCGGACAGTGCCTCCGTCCGGCTGCATGAAAAGCTCGGCTTTCGCCATTCGGGCCGTCTGGAAGCCTCCGGCTACAAGCTCGGACGCTGGCTCGACACGGTGTTCATGCAACTGCCAATCAATGGCGGGTCTCAGGTTCCGCCCGATCCCAACTCACTGCCGGAACGGAGATTCCGGAAGCACAACAAGTAGTCAGGCCTCGACAAGTTTCAGCGTGCGGTCGAACACGCCAAGCACGCGGCCAAGCTCCTGGCCGCGCTTAAGGATGCGGCCGCCGGCGGCGATGACGGCGAAAGCCCCTTGCCGGCGCGCCAGCTTCGGATCCTTGACGATCTGGAACAGCGGCACCTCGCTGGTGCGACGGAAGACGGAAAAGACGGCGCGGTCGGCAAGATGGTCGATGGCGTAGTCGCGCCATTCATTGGCGGCGACCATGCGCCCGTAAAGCCTCAGGATCTGGTCCAATTCACGCCGGTCGAACCGCACCGGCTGGTCGAGGCGTTCACGTCTTGCCTCATGCAGCGGGATCAGTATTGCGGATGCGTCCCCATCCTCCGTCCCACTGCCGTGATCAGTCATGCCTCGATCCCTTCGAATGAATCTTACATTAATCAAAGTTGGCGCTTTCGCCATGGAATTGCAAGCCCGGCTGGGGAAAGGCTGGCGGCGCAACGTTTCCGCGGTGTCCAGTCACGTTTATAAAAACGCCCGTTGAAATTGGTGATGCTTTGCCACAATCCTGCCTTCTTTTAACCGCGCTAAAGCCCCAATCTCCGACGAATTTACGGGTGTTGCCTGAGACGGTTCGGTCCGGCACTGGCTCGTAAACCCCAAGCCCCCCGCCCACGGGTCTGCGTCGGATCGAACCAACCTCGGTTTCTCCCTTGGAGAAATCGAGCGCGACGATCCCAAAACCTAAATGACCGGCGTCAGAAGCAAGCTGACGTCGGTTTTTTATTTTATTGGCCGAGTGAATGCGCGCGGCTTCTTCGGCGCGCAGCGCCGAGACGGATGAGGGGTGCTGGAAGGAATGAGGCGGCGGCGATTTCAAGCAATTGCCAAGCTGGAACACCCCTCATCCGTCGCCTTCGGCGACACCTTCTCCCACAAGGCCCACAAGGGGAGAAGGAGAGGGCGTTCAAGGCTTGTGGATCAAGGCGGCGCCCAGGATGGGACCCGGCATGCCGTCCTTGCCCACCGATTGTAGCAGCACGGCGCAGCCGCCTTTCTTGGCAATCACGCTCATCGGCAATTCGTAGCGCTGCGCCTTGCCGTGCCACATGCCGGCGGTCTGGATGCCGGAGACGGCGTTCCAATAGGTCATGCTGCGGCCGGTGTTCTCGCCCTTGCCGATCTTGATCGTCTGCGGCGGGTCGAAATAGACGATGACGACATGGGCATCGCTGGGGCCGCTCCCGGCATCTCCGGCGTCGATGATGACGCGGTCGCTGGTCCGGCTGACCTTGATGCCGACCTGCATGCCTTCGCCGGACGTTTCCATGCGGGCGAGAGCGCCGTCGACTTCCTCGCGGCGGGCGCCGTTGACATGGCTGCGGCCATTGATGACGGCCTGCGGCGTGTAGACCGAGCGGCTGCCGAAGGCACGCATATATTCATACTGCCGCTCGGTGTTCTCCTTGCGGCTCAGCGTGTCCTTCCAACCGAGATAATCCCAGTAGTCGACGTGATAGGCGAGCGCGACGATGTTCTCCTTGGCGGCAAGCTCGGCGAAAAATGCATCGGCCGGCAGGCAGGAGCTGCAGCCCTGGCTGGTGAAGAGCTCGACCACGCCCAAGGGCTGGCCGACCAGGGATTTATCTGTCTGGGAGCGGTCGGCCTCGCCGGCAAGCGCATTGGCGGCAAGTCCAGCTCCGGCAAGCACCGAGAGGGCCAGCGCAAACGCCGCAAGCCGCAATGGTCTTCGAGGTGTCATGGCCGTTTCGACTCCCGCCGGTGATGGCCGGCTTTGTTCTGGTTGGCGAAATATGTGGCAGAAGCGGCAGTCAACGGGAAGTCACGTTGCGGTGAAACTTTTACCGCTGCAGCCAACTGCAAGGGCGCTCCTGGACGGGCTACACTTCAGGGATACCGATTCGGGCGATAATCAGCATGTGGCAAACTCTCCTGACGCCGGTCGACCTGTACTGCGAGCGGGTCGGGCCACAGTTCTGGGCCGAGCCGGTCAACGCACTGACCAATCTGGCTTTTCTTGTCGCCGGGCTGTGGGGTGTCCGGGAGGTGCGCCGGCGCGGCACAGGCATCTTCGCCGAAATGCTGGCCTGGTGGGTGGTGGCGATCGGCATCGGCTCGGCGCTGTTCCACACCTTTGCCAACCATGCCACGGTCTGGGCCGACGTGCTGCCGATCGCCGGGTTCACGCTGGCCTACACGCTGTTCAACCTGCGCCGTTTCCTCGGTATGAAATGGGGCAAGGCGATCGCCATCTTCCTTGCCTTCTATGCCGTCACCGGGTTGTTGACCTCGGCCCTGCCGGACTGGCTGCGCCAGGCATCGAACGGCACGACCGGCTACCTGCCGCCCTTCCTGGCGCTCGCCTTCTTCGGCGCCTGGGTGGCGGCGAGCGGCAACCGCGCCGGCTGGTACAATCTGGCGGGCTCGGCGATCTTCGTCGTGTCGGTCATCTTCAGGACGATCGATCCGCTGGTCTGCGGCAGCTTCCCGCTCGGCACGCATTTCCTGTGGCACATCCTCAACGGGCTGATGCTCGGCGTGCTGCTGGCGGCGGCGGCGCGGTTTGGGAAGGCAGTAGGGCAGTAGGGCAGTAGGGCAGTAGGGCAGTAGGGCAGTAGGGCAGTAGGGCAGTAGGGCAGTAGGGCAGTAGGTATTGTCTTCCCTACTCCCTTACTGCCCTATTCCCCTATTCCCTTCAAATTATGCTGCCAGATCGCGCAGCACATATTGCAGGATGCCGCCGTTCTTGAAGTAGTCGAGCTCGTCCAGCGTATCGATGCGGCAGATGATCGGAATGTTCTTCACCGTGCCGTCGCCATAAGTGATCTTCGCGATCATCTTCTGACGCGGTTTGATGGCGCTCAGTCCGTCGATTTCGACCAGTTCGTCGCCCTTGAGGTTGAGCGAGGCCCATGAGGTGCCCTCCTCGAAGACGAAGGGGATGACCCCCATGCCGACCAGGTTCGAGCGGTGGATGCGCTCGAACGACTGAGCGATGACGGCGCGAACACCCAACAGGTTGGTGCCCTTGGCCGCCCAGTCGCGCGACGAGCCGTTGCCGTATTCGACACCGGCGAAGATGACCAGCGGCACGCCTTCCTTCTTGTACTCCATGGCGGCGTCGTAGATCGATCTCTCTTCCTTCGACGGATAGTGGATCGTGTAGCCGCCTTCGCGGCCGTTCTCGCCCAGCATGTGGTTGCGGATGCGGATATTGGCGAAAGTGCCGCGCATCATCACCTCGTGATTGCCGCGCCGCGTGCCGTACTGGTTGAAGTCGGCGACGCCGACGCCATGGTCGGTAAGATACTTGCCGGCCGGAGAGGCCGCCTTGATCGAGCCGGCCGGAGAGATGTGGTCGGTGGTGATCTTGTCGCCGAACAGCCCGAGCACGCGGGCGCCCTTGATGTCGCCGATCGTGCCGAAGCCCGATGTCATGCCAGCGAAGTAGGGCGGGTTCTGCACATAGGTCGAATTGTTGTCCCAGGCATAGGTCTGGCCTTCCGGCGCCTTGACGTTCTGCCAGTATTCGTCGCCCTTGAAGACGTCGGCATATTTGCGGGCGAACAGTTCGCGCGTCACGTTCTTCTCGATGAACTCCTGGATCTCGACCGAACTCGGCCAGATGTCCCTGAGGTAGACCGGGTTGCCGTCGCGGTCCTCGCCGAGCGGTTCGGTGGTCAGATCCTTGGTCACGGTCCCGGCCAGTGCGTGGGCGACGACCAGCGGCGGCGAAGCGAGGTAGTTCGCCTGCACGTCGGGCGAGACGCGGCCTTCGAAATTGCGGTTGCCGGAAAGCACCGCGGCAGCAATCAAGCCCTTGTCGTTGATGGTTCTGGAGATCGGCGCCGGCAACGGGCCGGAATTGCCGATGCAGGTGGTGCAGCCGAAGCCGACCAGATTGAAGCCGATCTGGTCCAGTTCCTTCTGTAGGCCGGATTTTTCCAGATATTCGGCGACGACCTGGCTGCCCGGCGCCAGCGATGTCTTGACCCACGGCTTCTGCTTGAGCCCGAGCCGGTTGGCGTTGCGTGCCAGCAACCCGGCGCCGATCAGCACGCTCGGGTTCGACGTGTTGGTGCAGGAGGTGATGGCGGCAATGACGACGTCGCCATGGCCAAGGTCGTAGTCGGTGCCCTCGACGGCATAGCGCTTGTCGATTTCGACCGCCTTCTTGTATTCGGTTTCCATCGCCTTGACAAAGCCGGCCGGAATGCCTTCAAGCGCGACCCGGCCCTCTGGACGCTTGGGGCCGGCCATCGACGGCACGACACTGCCGAGATCGAGCTCGAGCAGGTCGGTGAAGACCGGATCGGCCGACCCGGTATCGCGCCACATGCCTTGCGCCTTGGCGTATGCCTCGACCAGCGCGATGCGGTTTTCCTCGCGGCCGGACATGGTGAGGTAACGGATGGTTTCGCCATCGACCGGAAAGAAGCCGCAGGTCGCGCCATATTCGGGCGCCATGTTGCCGATGGTGGCGCGGTCGGCCAGCGTCATGTTGGACAGACCCGGACCGAAGAATTCGACGAACTTGCCGACGACGCCCTTCTTGCGGAGCATCTGGGTGACGGTGAGCACGAGATCGGTGGCGGTGACGCCTTCCCTGAGCCTGCCGGTGAGCCGGAAGCCGATGACTTCGGGCAACAGCATGGAGACGGGCTGGCCAAGCATCGCGGCCTCGGCCTCGATGCCGCCGACGCCCCAGCCGAGCACGCCAAGGCCGTTGATCATGGTGGTGTGCGAATCGGTGCCGACGCAGGTGTCGGGATAGGCGGTGGTTTCGCCGCCTTCAGTGTTGGTCCACACGACCTGGCCGAGATATTCGAGATTGACTTGGTGGCAGATGCCGGTGCCGGGCGGCACGACGCGGAAGTTGCGGAAGGCCTGCTGGCCCCATTTCAGGAATTTGTAGCGTTCCTCATTGCGCTCGTATTCAAGCTCGACATTTCTGGCGAAAGCCAGCGGCGTGCCGAACTCATCGACGATGACCGAGTGGTCGATGAC
The DNA here is from genome assembly GCF_055811535.1 of Mesorhizobium sp. WSM4816. NCBI lineage: Bacteria > Pseudomonadati > Pseudomonadota > Alphaproteobacteria > Hyphomicrobiales > Phyllobacteriaceae > Mesorhizobium > Mesorhizobium sp. WSM4816. The sequence goes on from NZ_JBVVQR010000010.1 coordinate 13,926, forward strand.
CAGGTCGACCGGCACCAGCGGATTGATCTTTTGCGGGTCGCCGCCGAGCGAGGCCATGGCATCGCGCATGGCGGCCAGGTCGACCACGGCCGGAACGCCGGTGAAATCCTGCATCAGCACGCGGGCCGGGCGATAGGCGATCTCGACCCCGGCGGTGCCCCTGTCGGTCAGCCAGCCGGCAACCGCCTGGATGCTCTCCTTGGTGACGGAACGGCCGTCCTCGTTGCGCAGCAGGTTCTCCAGCAGCACCTTCATCGAATAGGGCAACTGGGCGATGCCGGTGAGGCCGTTCTTCTCGGCCTCGACGAGGTCGTAATAAACATAGTCGGAGCCGCCCGCGGTCAGCGTGCGGCGGCAATTGAAACTATCGAAGGATTTTGACACGTGCGATCCGTCCTTGTCTGTTCAGCCTGAAAGGGAACGGACGCCGATGGCATGCAATCACGCGCAAAGGTGCGGGTACGGCCATTTCCGCTGTCCGTTCCCAGCCAACCCGAGCCGTTCAAGGCGGCGCGTGCGCTGGTTCGGCGCTAATTCGCTTCCCGTGCCGACCGCTGGCACGGATGCCCCGCATATAGAGAATTTCCTGGAATAGTTCTAGACAGTCGAACGGCTATTTTGTGCGATGCGGCAGCTGCCGTGGCGCGATGTTTTCGGGACGGGCATGGAATGCGGCTGATCGCCGAAAATCTGGGCGGCGAACGCGGCGGCGAGGCGGTTTTTTCCGGCCTCGACTTTGCCCTTGGCAAAGGCCAGGCGCTGATCGTCACCGGGCCGAACGGCGCGGGAAAATCGACGCTGCTCAGGGTCGTTGCCGGGCTGCTGCCGGTGGCGACAGGCCGTTTGCTTGTCGAAGGTGGCGGTGAGGATTTTCCGTCGGTCGCCTCGGCCTGCCACTATCTCGGCCACCAGAACGCGATGAAGACGGCGCTGAGCGTGGCGGAAAATCTGCGCTTCTGGCGCGATTTTTCGGGCGCGGATTTCTTGAGCGCCGAAGAGGCGCTGGCAATGGTCGGGCTTGACGGTATCGGCCATCTGCCGTTCGGCTATCTCTCCACCGGGCAACGCCGCCGCGCGGCGATCGCAAAACTGCTGGTCAGCCGGCGGCCGCTGTGGCTGCTCGACGAGCCGACGGCCGGGCTGGACAAGGCTTCGGAAGAGCGATTCGGCCGGCTGATGCGGGAGCATCTGGACGAGGGCGGAATCATTATTGCGGCGACGCATCTGCCGCTGGGGTTGGAGGGGGCACAAGAATTGAGGATGACCGGTTGATGTCGGCGTTCCCGCCTGGGCAAGGGCGTCTCACACCATGCTAGCCCTCTTCCTGCGCGATATTCGCCTGAGTATCCGGGCCGGCGGCGGGGCGCTGACCGGCGTGATCTTCTTTCTCGCGGTGATCGCCACGATCCCGTTCGGCGTCGGGCCGGACCTCAATCTGCTTGCCCGCATCGGCCCGGCGATCCTGTGGATCGGCGCCTTGCTGGCTTGCCTGCTCGGTCTCGACCGATTGTTCCAGGCCGACCGGGAAGACGGCTCGCTCGATCTGCTGGTGCTCGGCGACGACCGGCAGATGCTGGCGCTGACCGTGCTGACAAAATGCCTGGCGCATTGGGCAGGAAGCGTGCTGCCGCTGGTCATCGCGGCACCCCTGCTCGGCCTGTTCCTGAACATGGAGCCGATCGGCATCGGCGCCACGGCGCTGACCCTTCTGGTCGGCACGCCGGCGATCACCTTCATCGGCGCGGCCGGTGCGGCGGTGGCGGTGGCACTGCCGCGCGGCGGGCTGCTGATCTCGGTGCTGGTGCTGCCGCTGACCATCCCGGTGCTGATCTTCGGCGTCTCGGCAAGCTATGGCGCGGTGGCGAACCCTGATCCGTTTCTGCAGCCTTTCCTCATTCTTGCCGCGCTGACCTTGTTTCTTGCCGTGCTGGGGCCGGTTGCGGCAGCATTGGCGCTGCGCCATGGAACCGACTGATGTGGCCGGCCAGGGCGTCAAAGGCTGCGGCGCTGCTGTCGATTGCGAAGCCGATGGCGCAGGGTTAAAGGAAGGCATGTTGGAACGAAGCGAAATGGTCCGGCTGAAAGGTTTTGCACCGGAGGAGCGACCCCTATGAGCGCGCATGCGCTCTATGTGACCGCTGCCTATGCTATCACGGCCGTGGTGCTGGCCGGGCTGATCGGCTGGATCCTGCTCGACCAGCGTGCACGCAGACGAGACCTCGCCGAGCTGGAAGCGTCCGGCGTGCGGCGGCGCTCCGACAAGGCGGGGAAATCATGAGCATGGAGACGGAAACGCCGGCGCGCTCACGCCGTCTGATCGTGCTGTTGCCGCTGCTGATTTTCCTCGGGCTGGCGGGGCTGTTCCTGACGCAGCTGCTGTCCGGCCGCGACACTTCGGAAGTGCCATCGGCGCTGATCGGCCTGCCGGCGCCGCAGACCAATCTGCCGGCGCTGGAGGGCATGAATTTGCCGGGGCTCGATTCCAGGCAGTTCGCCGGCAAGGTCACGCTCGTCAACGTCTTCGCGTCGTGGTGCGGGCCGTGCCGCGACGAACATCCGCTGCTGCTGGCGCTGTCGCAGGACAAGCGCTTCGTCATCGCCGCCCTCAACTACAAGGACCAGCCGGAAAACGCTCGCCGGTTCCTCGGCGATCTCGGCAACCCGTTCCAGGCGATCGGCGTCGACACGGCAGGGCGCGCGGCGATCGACTGGGGGGTCTACGGCGTGCCGGAAACCTTCGTCGTCGGCAAGGACGGCAAGATCGCCTACAAGCACGTCGGCCCGCTGACGCCGGGCTCAGCACAAGCGCTGCTGCTGCCGGAGATCGAGAAGGCGCTGGCAGCACCCGGCTGATGGCCCTGCCGTTTCGTCATCCTTGGGTCTTCACTCCGCTTTGCGTCGTTACGCCCAAGGATTACGAACGTGATAGCTCGACCGAAGATTCAGCCGTAGACCTGCTTGTGGACCTGATAGAGCATTTCGCTGCGGTCGGCGCGCATGTCGGCCAGATCGCGGCTGGAAAACGAATCGATTTCGGCGATGAGGCGGTTGTATTGCCGGCGCTTGGCGATGCTGGTGCGAGCGCGGCTCATGAGGCTGTCGAGAATCATAGCGAGGTTCCTTCTGTGCCGCTTTGTTGCGGCAGGTTGTTCCTCCCTGATCGATACGCAGCATGACATAGTTATGGTGCATCGCAAAAAGAAGATGTTGCAATGCACCATTGCGCTGGGCGCATAGCCGGTTAACGGCGCATGGGCCCGTCCTTCCATCCGTCAGTCGAGCAAGGGCCGCATTGCCTGTCCCGATACACGATCTTGCCATATCGATCGCCGGCTGGCTTGATCGCGCCGGCACCAACGATTTGCATGACCCGGGAGAAAACCATGGCCGAAGACTACGAAATTCTCGATCCACGCTTTGCGCGGCTGTTCAACGACAACGCACAGGTGGACAAGCTGTTCACCGGATGCCGGTGGGCCGAAGGACCGGCCTGGTTTGCGGCCGGCCGTTATGTGGTCTGGTCCGACATCCCCAACAATCGCATGCTGCGCTACGACGAGACCGACGGCAGCGTCAGCGTGTTCCGGCAGCCGTCGGGCAATTCCAATGGCAACACCGTCGACCGGCAGGGCCGGCTGGTCACTTGCGAGCATTCGGGCCGCCGCGTCAGCCGCACCGAGCATGACGGCTCGATCACCACCATCGCCGACAAGTGGCGCGGCAAGCGGCTGAACTCGCCCAACGATGCGGTGGTCAAGTCCGACGGTTCGATCTGGTTCACCGACCCGACCTACGGCATCGATACGGATTATGAGGGCGACAAGGCCGAGAGCGAGATCGGCGCCTGCCATGTCTACCGGGCCGACCCCGGCACCGGCGAGATCGAAGCGGTGATCACCGACATGGTCAGGCCCAACGGGCTTGCCTTCTCGCTCGACGAGAGCAAGCTCTACGTCGTCGATACCGGCCGCACGCATGGCGCGCAGAATCCGGCGCATATGCGGGTGTTCGATGTCGACGGGGCCGGCAAGAAGGTCTCAGGCGGAAAGGTCTTCGCCGATTGCACGGCCGGCCTGTTCGATGGTTTCAGGCTCGATGACCAGGGTCGGATCTGGACCAGTGCCGCCGACGGCATCCATTGCTACGATCCGGACGGGACGCTGATCGGCAAGATCAAGGTGCCGGAAGTCGTCGCCAATTGCGTGTTCGGCGGCAACAAGCTGAACTGCCTCTACATCGCCGGCACGACCTCCCTCTACATGGTCCGGCTGATGGTCAACGGCGCAAAGACATTTTGAGCGGCCCTGGGGTCTTCGAAGAGGTCGCTGCGCGTGACTGGTTCGTCGGCGAGACCAATGTCGCGGCGTTGAGACCGAAGGGAAATTTGCGAGAGGCTGCGGGACAGCGCCCCGCTCTGCCCTGCCGGGCCCACTTGGGGGCTTCGTCGCCGACGCGCTTAGCGTTCGCTCCGCCCGGGATAACGAAAGCACGGTGGCCGCCGCTTAACGCGACCGGATGAAATCGGCGAATTCCGAAATGGCGTTGTGCATTGCCAGTTGGCTTGCCGGCTCCGACAGGATTTTGTCCACCTCCGGTGGCCTCTTGCCGAGCAGGGCGATTTCGAGCGCGGTGTCTTCAAAAAGCGCGAAAGACATGGTGCGCATGATCTCGGCCAGTGCCGCGCGGGCAAACAGCGAGCGCGGCGAGGCGTGCACCAGCATGGCCGGCTTGCCGACAGCGGCGTCGCGCGACACCAGCCAGTCGAGCGCGTTCTTCAGCCCGCCCGGTACGCCATGGGCATACTCAGGGCAGGAGACGATCACGCCGTCAGCGGCGGTGACCGCGTCGATCAGCGCGGATGCTTGCGGTGGCGTCCGCTCGCCTTCGTCATCCGGATTGAAAATCGGCAGCCGGCCAAGCCCGTCATAGACGGATACGCGACAGTCCGGCGGCGCGTTTTGCGCGAGCGCCGCGACCAGGGCCGAATTGGTCGAGGCGGCGCGCAGGCTGCCGGAAATGGCGAGGATGTTCAGCAAAGGCTTAGAGGCGGGCTCGGGCGATTCGTGGTCGGGCACACTACCACATGGTGTGTTTGTATTCTTCGTCCAGCCAGCGGTCGGTCGCCTCGGCCGAATCGGCGAGCGCCAGCTGGTCGCGCAGGATCTGGCCGAGCGTCGGCAGCGTCGCGCGGTCGTACCAGGTTTCCGGCTTCCACAGATCGGAGCGCATAAAAGCCTTGGCGCAATGCATGTAGGCGGCCTTGACCGTCACCAGGACGACGCTTTGCGGTTCCTTGCCGTCGACGGCGAGCCGCTCGCGCAGGCCCGCATCGACGGTGATGCGGGCGTCGCCATTGACGCGCAGCGTCTCGTTCATGCCCGGGATGAGGAAGAGCAGCCCGACCGAAGGGTTGAGAAGAATGTTCTCCAGCGTGTCGAGCCGGTTGTTGCCGGGCCGGTCGGGGATGGCGATGGTCTTCTCGTCGAGCACGGCGGCAAAGCCCGGCCTGTCGCCCTTCGGCGTCACATCGGCATTGCCGGCGCCGTCGGAGGAGCCGATCAGCACGAAGGGGCTTTTGCCGATGAAGGAACGGCTGTGGCCATCCAGCGCCTTCAGTTCCTTGCGGATCGAGCCGTCGGTCGGCCGAGGCGTCTTGTAGATCGTTCTCAGCTCTTCGCGCGTGGTGACGAATTCCATGCCGTCTCCTTGATCGTTACTTGCCGGGCTTCCCTTCTGTTCCGGTCTTGCCTTCAAGCGAATGGCGCATGATCAGCGGCATCTGGCTGAAGGTGAAGAGAAGGGTGATGGGCATGATGCCCCAGACCTTGAAGGTAACCCAGGCGTCGGTGGAAAAATTCCGCCAGACGACTTCGTTGACAAGGGCCAGGAACAGGAAAAACAGGCCCCAGCGGAAAGTGAGTTTCTTCCAGCCCTCGGCATCGAGGCTGAAGGCCGAATCGAAGACGTAGCCGAGCAGCGACTTGCCGAAGAACAGGCCGCCGAGCAGCACGCCGCCGAACAGCATGTTGACGATTGTCGGCTTCATCTTGATGAAGATGTCGTCCTGCAGGTAGAGCGTCAGCGCGCCGAAGACGAAGACGACGACGCCCGACACCATCGGCATGATCGGCAAGGTGCGGGTGAGCAGCCAGGACGCGGCCAGCGCGATCGCGGTCGCGGCCATGAACAGGCCCGTGGCGACGAAGATCGGTCCGCCGAATTCGGCCAGCACCGGAAATTTCTGCGACAGCCATGCGCCACGGGCGTTGGCGAAGAAGAACACCATCAACGGGCCGAGCTCCAGCACCAGCTTGAGCAGCGGATTGACGCCTTCCTTCTTCTGTTTCTGCGGGTCGGAGGGATCGCGTTCGAGGATGCGCGGGTTCATAGGCTTTCCTTCTTGCGCATGATCCTGTCCAAAAAGTCTGCAACTTTTTGGGATCAAGCTTGTTATGCCACTCCAGCGATCGCCCTGGCGAACTCGCTTGCGGAGAATGGTTCGAGGTCGTCGACCTGTTCGCCGACGCCGATGAAATAAACCGGCAATTTGTGCTTTGCCGCAATCGCCACCAGAATACCGCCGCGTGCCGTGCCGTCCAGCTTGGTCATCACCAGGCCGTTGACGCCGGCGACATTGCGGAAGATCTCGACCTGGTTGAGCGCGTTCTGGCCGGTGGTGGCGTCGACCGTTTGCAGCACGGTGTGCGGCGCCTCCGGATCGAGCTTGCCCAGCACCCGGACGATCTTTTCGAGTTCCGCCATCAGCTCGGTCTTGTTCTGCAGCCGCCCGGCGGTGTCGATGATCAGCACGTCGGAGCCGGCTTGCCTGGCCTGTTCGAAGGCATCGTAGGCGAGGCCGGCGGCGTCGGCGCCAAGCTTCGAGGCGATGACTGGCGACCTGGTGCGCTCGCCCCAGATCTTCAATTGCTCGATCGCGGCGGCACGGAACGTGTCGCCGGCGGCGAGCATCACCGACAGGCCGCCGTCGGTCAGCTTTGCCGCCAGCTTGCCGATGGTCGTGGTCTTGCCGGTGCCGTTGACGCCGACGACAAGGATGACATGCGGCTTGTGGCTGAGGTCGAGCTCCAGTGGCAAGGCGACATGGGTCAGCACCTTCTCCACCTCGGTCGCCATGATGGCGCGCACTTCCGTCTCGGAGACGTCCTTGCCGTAGCGGCTGGCAGCCAGCGAATCGGTGATGCGCAAAGCCGTCTCCATGCCGAGATCGGCGCGGATCAGCACGTCCTCCAGATCCTGCAGCGTGTCCTCGTCGAGCTTGCGCTTGGTGAAGACGCCGGCGATGTTGCCCGACAGTTCCCGGGAAGAGCGGGCGAGTCCCTCCTTCATCCGCTGGAACCACGAGCGTTTCGGCGCCGGTTCCGGCGCCTTCTGCGGCTCGGCGCTCTGCTCGACCTTCTTGGTGACGGTGACCTTGCCGGGAGCCGGCTTTGGCTCCGGTGGCGGTTGCGGAACGGGCTCGCGCTTTACCTCCCCATCGAGGGGAGGGTGGGGCGCTGGAATGGCTTCAGGTTCGGGCGCAATCTCAGCAAGGACCGGCTTTGCCTCGACTGGCGCCGGCTGGCGAATGGGGGGCGGGATTTCGGCCGCCGGCGCCTCAGGCTCGGGCGCAGTTAAGGGGGCCCCGGCTGGCGGTGCAGCATCTTGCGCAGGTCCGCGCTGCCCCTCACCATTACCCTCTCCCCGTAAGGGACGGGGAGAGGGGGACGTCAGCGCAGGCGCTTCTTCTTTGCCGCTTTCAAAAGGAGGTTCGGCGGGACGATCAGCACGCTTCTCCCCGTCACCATACGGGGAGAAAGTGCCGGCAGGCGGATGAGGGGCAGCGTCACGTTCGGATGACGGACCCTCAGTCTGGACGATCTCAGGCTGCGTCGGTACTGGCTCAGGAATTTCCTCCGGCTCTGGCTCCGGAGGAGACTCGACGGGAGCCGCCGGTATCTCCTCTGGCTCCTCGGCAGGCGGCTGCAACTCCTCGACCGAAGCAGGTTCCGGCTGGATTTCAGGCTCGGGTGGAATCCTCGGAGCGGGCTCGGCCTCTTCAACAGCCGCCGGTTTCAGCGCCTCGAGCGCATCCCATTTGATCGGCGGCAGCGGTGCGGTCTCGTCGATCCGCTCCTCGACCACTTCCTTCTTGCCGAACGAAAATATCTTCTTGAGAAAACCAGCCATGTTCTTGCGTCTCAGGCGGCGCGGGCGGCAAGCGGCGCCGCGATCAGCCGCGCGCCGTCATCGCCGGCGATATCAGCCTCGACGATTTCGCCCGGCGCACCCTCGGAGATCGCGGCGAGCGTAAACCCTTCGGTGCGGCCGAGCCCGTCGCGCTCGACCAGGATCGACTGGCGTGTTCCGGCGAGCGAGGAAAGGTGGCTGCGATAGGCGGCGTCACCGGCGGCGCGCAGCCGTGCCGCACGCTGCTTGACCAGTTCGCGGCGAAGCTGCGGCATGCGCGCGGCGGGGGTGCCTTCGCGCGGCGAAAACGGAAAGACGTGGAGATGCGTCAGGCCGCATTCCTCGACGATCTCCAGCGATTTTTCGAACATGGCGTCCGTCTCGGTCGGGAAGCCGGCGATGATGTCGGCGCCGAAGACGATGCCGGGACGCAATTTGCGCAAATCCTGGCAAAAACGGATCGACTGATCCCGGTCGTGCCGGCGCTTCATCCGTTTCAGGATCATGTCGTCACCGGACTGCAGCGACAGATGCAGATGCGGCATCAGCCGGGGCTCGGTGGCGATGGCGTCGAGCAGATCGTCGTCAGCCTCGATCGAATCGATCGAGGAAAGGCGCAGGCGTTTCACGTCAGGCACCTGCTTCAGGATTGTCTTGACCAATTTGCCGAGTTTCGGGCTGCCCGGCAGGTCGGCGCCGAAACTGGTCATGTCGACGCCGGTCAGCACGATCTCGGCATAGCCATTGCCGCTCAGCCGCTTGACCTGCTCGACCACGGCGCCCATCGGCACCGAGCGCGAATTGCCGCGGCCATAGGGGATGATGCAGAAGGTGCAGCGGTGGTCGCAGCCGTTCTGAACCTGGACGAACGCCCGCGCCCGGCCTTCGATGGCGTCGACCATGTGGCCGGCCGTCTCGCGCACCGAAAAGATATCGTTGACGCGAGCCTTCTCGGTGTCGTTGACGCCGAAATCCGGCAGCGCGCGATAGGACTGCGCTTTCAGCTTTTCCTCATTGCCAAGGACGAGATCAACCTCGTCCATGGCGACGAAATTCTGCGGCTCGGTCTGCGCGGCGCAGCCGGTGACGATGATGCGGGCCTGCGGGTTCTCGCGGCGGGCCTTGCGGATCGACTGTTTTGCCTGGCGCACCGCCTCGCCGGTGACGGCGCAGGTGTTGAAGATGATGGCGCCGCCTTCCAGCGCGCCAAGGCCGGCGCTTTCCGCCTCTCGCCGCATCACCTCGGATTCGTAGGTGTTCAGCCGGCAGCCGAAGGTGACGACGTCAACACTTTTGGGAAGAGCGGGACCCTTCTTGGCAAGAGGAGCCATCAGGCGGCGCTTTCGGTGTCGCGGGCCCACACGCCGGTCGCCGGGTCGAAGCTGCCGGAAAATTCCCATTCGGCGGCGCCGGTGAGGATGACGTGATCGTCGCCGCGCCACTCGACATGCAAGGAGCCACCTCCGGGCGTCACCAGGGAGACGCTGCGTCCGGTCCGCCTGGTGCGCGCGGCAGCGACGGCGGCGGCACAGGCCGCTGTGCCGCAGGCCTTGGTCAGGCCGGCGCCGCGCTCCCAGGTGCGGATGACCATCATCTCGGTCGAGGTCACCCGCGCGATGGTGATGTTGGCGCGTTCGGGGAAGATCGGGTGGTTTTCGAGCAGCGGACCGAAGCGGTCGAGCTCATAGGACCAGACGTCGCGATCGACCCAGAAGATGGCGTGCGGATTGCCCATCGACACGACCGAGGGCGAGTGCAGCACCGGCGCGTCGATCGGGCCGACCTGCAGCTCGATCATGCGGGTATCGCGGAATTCCTCGGCGAGCGGAATATCCTGCCAGCCGAAATGCGGCTCGCCCATGTCGACCGAGATCAGCCCGTCGGCATGTTCTTCAGCGTTGAGGATGCCGGCGACGGTCTCGAAGGCGAATGTCTTCTGGCCGGTCTCGGCGGCAAGCGCCTGCACCACGCAGCGCATGCCGTTGCCGCAGGCCTGCGCGCCGGTTCCGTCGGAATTCAGGATGTCGATGAAAAAGGCAGTGCCCGGCGTTCTGGCGTCGTGGATCGCCATGATCTGATCGAACTTCGTCGCGGCATCGGCATTGAGCGCAAGGGCGGCAGCCGGCGCCACCCGGTCGGCGCGACCACGCATGTCGGCAACGATGATTTCGTTGCCGATGCCGTTCATCTTGGCGAAGGGGGCAGTGCTTGCCATGGATCGAAAGGTCTCATGCCGGTTTGGCGCCTATATGGCGGATAGCGGCCGGAATTACCAGTGCGAGACGCCAGCGCGACGTGCGTCGCCTTGGACGCACAAAGTACGCTCTGACATTAACCTGCGCATCGTGCTCCCTGAAAATCGATTCCGATTTTCGGGCGGATGCGGCTAAAGCGCGTCGCGTTTGAGCCGATTCATGCAACGCGCTTTAGGTTCTTGTTTTATCCATGTCGTTATCGCAATACCGCTACGCACTTTTGCGCGACATGCATTACGCCACCGCCAAGACGCCAAGCATGACCAGCAGGAAGATGATCAGCACGATGCCGATGAGAATGCGGGCGCCGGTGGCGGCGGCTCCGGCCAATGCCGGCATGCCGAGCAGGCTGGCCGCGGCCGCGATTATCAGAAGAATGACAATCCATTTGATCATGGGAAATCCCTCGCAGCCGACGGTTGTGGACCACCACCAACGCGTTTACGACGTCGCCGGGTTCCCCCGGGGGCCTCTGGGGTCGCCAGCCTAGAGCGCCGGCACGTCCCAGACTTCGCCGGGACGCAGGGCGCGAAAGCGTTCTTGCGGGACACCTTGATCGTCGAGGGCCTCGCCAAGCTTTCTTGCCGGCTCGTCGATCGGCTCGTTGGTGAGCCGGAACGTGCCCCAATGGCAGCCGGCGGCATAGGCGGCGTCGCACAACAGCATGCCTCGCACCGCCTCCTCCGGGTTCTGGTGGTGTGGCGCCATGAACCAGCGCGGCTCGTAGGCGCCGATCGGCAGGATGGCGAGGCGGAAGCCGCCGTGCCTTGCGGCCATCAGCCGGTAGTTGATGCCATCGTGGAAACCGGTGTCGCCGGCGAAATAGACTTTTCCGCCCGGCGTCTCGACCACAAAGCCCGCCCACAGCGCCATGCGCCGGTCGCGGGTGCCGCGTGCCGACCAATGGTGCACCGGCTCGACATGGACAGCGACGTCGTTGCCGATCTCGACCCGCTCGCCCCAGTCATGCACGGAAAGCCGCATCCCGGGAACGCCGGGGTCGATGATGGCGTCGTTGCCGAGCGGCGTCAGCACCAGCGGGTCGTGCTTTGTCTTCAGCCGCTTCAGCGTGGCGAGGTCGAGATGATCGTAGTGGTTGTGGCTGACCAGCACGAGGTCGATCGGCGGCAGGTTGGAGAAGGCGATGCCCGGCGGATTGACCCGTTTCGGCCCGGCAAAAGGGAGCGGCGAGGCGCGCCGCGACCAGACCGGGTCGGTGAGGATGTTCAGGCCGGCTGTCTGGATGAGCAGCGTCGAATGGCCGACCATGGTCAGCCTCAGTTCGGAGCCGTCGATCCGTTTGGCCGGTGTCGCCTGATGAAACGGACTTGGATTCGCCGACGGCCATTTCGAGCGTTCGCCGCCCAGCTGCCACTTCAAAAGATCGGAAAAGCGGGCAGGCAACTTGCCGTTGGGATTGAAGAACAAGGTGCCGTCGAAATGATCGCTGGGCGGCCCGCTATAGTAGCGGTTGGCCGCCCTTTTCCTCGCAGCCAAGATTTCGCCTCCGGCAAGGTTCGGTTTCATCAGAGATAGGACCGAAGCGGGCTGGCGCAAGCATTTGGCGGCCGGACGCCAAGGGCAGGCCTGTCCTGGCAAAGCGCTGCGCAGTCTCGCGTCAGACCCCAGGGCAGGTTTTCGGGCGGCACGCATTTGTGGCAAAGTTGCAACAGGTGCCGCCGCAAATGCTATTTTAACCATACAGGGTTGAAATTTTGCCACCTTCTCCGTCTTGGTAAAGGAGATATTGTGCGGACGGCAGCCCGGCCGGATCCGACGGAGGTTTGAAATGAATTTTTCGAAAACCGGTCTGCTGGCCGTATCGCTGGCCGCGCTCTTTGCGAGCGGCTGTTCAACGTCACGGTTCTCGCCGATGGACCAGCAGCCGGCGCCGCTGGAAGCCGCGCCCTCCGGCAAGGTGACCGCAAACCAGCTGCCGCCGCCGGCGTCGCCTGGCACCGCCGACCCGTCGAAATTTCCGACGGCGCCGCAAGGCACGCCCCAGGTCGCCTCGCTTCCGCCGGACGGAACGGCTCCGGCGGGAGCCCCGGATCTTACCGCAAGCAGTGTCGCCGGCGTGTGGAAGGCCAGCGTGTCCGGCCAGAGCTGCCAGGTGGCGACGCCGCAAACCAAATTCGGCTCCGGCTATCGGGCTGGACCGCTGCATTGCCCGGCACCGATCGACGGCATCAAATCCTGGAACGTCGCCGGCAAGCAGTTGACGCTGTACGACGCGAATGGCGGCACGCTGGCACGGCTCTATTCCTCGGGCGGAGAGAAATTCGACGGCCAGACTTCCAACGGCCTGCCGATCTCGCTTACAAGAGGCTGACCCGCCCGCCCCTATTGTTCTTACGCGATTCCGGGCCGAAAACCGCGACACGCTTTTCCCGGAATTGCTCTCTTTTGTTTTTACGCAATTTCGGACAGAAAACCGCTACACATTTTTCTTGGAATTGCTCCGGAACGACGTGATCGATGCATCTGCGCGACGGCCTTCAGACCCATGCGACCGTCCGGCAGCGCTACGACCATCTGGTTGTGTCAGGCCTGATCGACCGCGATCGGGCGCAGGAGCGGGTCGTTGCGGCACTCGACCGGCTGATCGACGAGATTTCGGCAAAACGGCTGGCGCACAAATCGAGCGCGCTGGGCTGGCTGTTCGCTCGCAAGCGCGAGACGCGCGAGGCCGTCAAGGGCCTCTATATCCACGGCGGCGTCGGCCGCGGCAAGACCATGCTGATGGACATGTTCTTCGAGCTGATGCCGGTCCGGCGCAAGCGGCGTGTGCATTTCAACGATTTTATGGCCGATGTGCAGGACCGCATCCAGAAGCACCGGCAGGCGCGTAAAGAGGGCACCGTCAGGGAAGACGACCCGATCGCGCCGGTGGCCCGCGCGTTGGCCGAGGAAGCCTGGGTGCTGTGCTTCGACGAGTTTTCCGTCACCGACATCGCCGACGCGATGATCCTGTCGCGGCTGTTCTCGGCGCTGTTTGCCAACGGCGTCGTGCTGGTCGCCACGTCCAATGTCGCGCCGCAGGATCTCTACGGCGACGGCTTGAACCGCAAGCTTTTCCTGCCCTTCATCGGCATCCTGGAGCGGCATGCGCAGGTGATTGCCCTCGATGCCGACAAGGACTATCGGCTGGACAAGCTCAGCCGCCTGCCGGTCTATGTCACCCCTGCCGATGCCGCCGCCGATGCCGTCCTCGACGAGGCCTGGAACGTGATGACGCATGGCAGGCCGACGCAGGCAGCGGCCCTGACGGTAAAGGGCCGGCAGGTCGTCGTGCCGCGCGCCGCCGGCGACGCGGCGCGGTTTTCCTTTGCCGATCTCTGCGAAAACCCGCTCGGCGCCCGCGATTTCCTGGCGATTGCTGGCCGCTTCTCGACCGTCTTCATCGATCATGTGCCGGTGCTTGGCGAAGGCATGCGCAACGAGGCGAAGCGCTTCATCCTGCTGATAGACACACTCTACGACCATCATGTGCGGCTGGTGGTGAGCGCCGCCGCGCCGCCAGCGAAGCTTTATACGGCCAAGCGCGGCAACGAGGTCTTCGAGTTCGAGCGCACCGCGTCGCGGCTGATCGAGATGCAGAGCCACAAATGGCTGGAAGACTGGATGGAGAGGCAGAAGGCGACGCTGACCGAAGCGCAGCAGGCTCGAGCCTGAAGATAGTCTCCGGAAGGTCGCGATCCTTCGCGCCCCCTCTGTCCCGCCGGCAATGGCCATGAGGCGAAATAATCCAGCCTGACCGGTTCATCGAACACATCTTCGGCGACCCGCTTCACAAGGGCGTCATCGCCGGGAAACAGCCTTCTTATTTCCATCTTCATTGCGTAACTTTCCCAAGTCGGCTTACGAACTTTGACGTTTACGTAAATCCCAACCCATCTAACCGATTGAAAAATCTCACTCCAAAATAATCGTTTGAATATCCTATGCGCCGGGGCTATTGGGTGCGGCGAAATCTTCGCGGCTTCCCCGCCGCATTCCGGCCTCCTTCCTCGACGCCGTCATCCAATTCGTTAAGGGATTTGGGCGCCGTCACAGTCTAAAGGGAAAACATCCTGACATGGCACGCAACAAGATAGCGCTCATCGGCTCGGGCATGATCGGCGGCACGCTCGCCCACATGATCGGCCTCAAGGATCTCGGCGATGTTGTGCTGTTCGATATCGCCGACGGCATCCCGCAAGGCAAAGGGCTGGATATCGCGCAGTCGTCGCCGGTCGATGGGTTCGATTCGAGGCTGACCGGCGTCAACGACTATGCCGGCATCGAGGGTGCCGACGTCTGCATCGTCACCGCCGGTGTGCCGCGCAAGCCCGGCATGAGCCGCGACGACCTTCTCGGCATCAATCTGAAGGTCATGGAGCAGGTTGGCGCGGGTCTCAAGAAATACGCGCCGAAAGCCTTCGTCATCTGCATCACCAACCCGCTCGACGCCATGGTCTGGGCGCTGCAGAAGTTTTCCGGCCTGCCGAAGAGCCATGTCGTGGGCATGGCCGGCGTGCTCGACAGTTCGCGCTTTCGCTATTTCCTGGCCGAAGAATTCAAGGTGTCGGTCGAGGATGTCACCGCCTTCGTGCTCGGCGGCCATGGCGATTCCATGGTGCCGATGATCCGCTATTCGACGGTCGCCGGCATCCCGCTGCCCGACCTCATCAAGATGGGCTGGACCTCGAAGGAAAAGCTCGACCAGATCGTGCAGCGCACCCGCGACGGCGGCGCCGAGATCGTCGGCCTGCTCAAGACCGGCTCGGCCTTCTACGCACCGGCCGCCTCGGCGATCGCCATGGCCGAAGCCTATCTCAAGGACAAGAAGCGCGTGCTGCCCTGTGCTGCGCATCTCTCCGGCCAGTATGGTGTCAAGAACACCTATGTCGGCGTGCCGGTGGTGATCGGCGCCGGCGGTGTCGAGCGCGTCATCGAGATCGAGCTCGGCAAGGCCGAGCAGAAGATGTTCGACAATTCGGTGGCGGCGGTGCAGGGCCTGTGCGAGGCTTGCGTCAAGATCGCTCCGCAACTCGCCGCCAAATGATCCGCCGCCAAGTGACCCGCCAGTAAAGTGATCTGGAGACAACGCGCATGAACATCCATGAATATCAGGGCAAGGCGCTGCTGAAGGGCTTTGGCGCACCGGTGGCCGAAGGCGTGCCGGTGTTTAGGGCAAGCGAGGCGGAAGCCGCCGCCAAGGCACTGCCCGGCCCGCTCTATGTGGTGAAAAGCCAGATCCATGCCGGCGGCCGCGGCAAGGGCAAGTTCAGGGAGCTCGGCCCCCACGCCAAGGGCGGCGTCAGGCTGGCGAAATCGGTGGCCGAAGTGGTCGCCAACGCCAAGGAAATGCTTGGCCACACGCTGGTCACCAAGCAGACCGGCCCGGCGGGCAAGCAGGTCAACCGCCTCTACATCGAGGACGGCGCCGACATCGAGCGCGAGCTCTATCTGTCGCTGCTGGTCGATCGCACCGTCGGCCGCATCGCTTTCGTCGTTTCGACCGAGGGCGGCATGGATATCGAGGCGGTCGCCCACGACACGCCGGAAAAGATCATCACCGTCGCCATCGACCCGGAAAAAGGCATAACGGCGGATGATTTGAAAGAACTCAACGGCGCGCTGAAGCTCGACGGCGACTCCGCCAGGGACGGCGAGACGTTGTTCCCGATCCTCTACAAAGCCTTCGTCGAGAAGGACATGAGCCTGCTCGAGGTCAACCCGCTGATCGTCATGAAGAACGGCCGGCTGCGCGTGCTCGACGCAAAAGTGTCGTTCGACAACAACGCGCTGTTCCGCCATCCCGACGTGATGGAACTGCGCGACATTACCGAAGAGGACGAGAAGGAGATCGAGGCGTCGAAATACGACCTCGCCTATGTCGCGCTCGACGGCAATATCGGCTGCATGGTCAACGGCGCCGGCCTTGCCATGGCGACGATGGATATCATCAAGCTCTATGGCGCCGAGCCCGCCAACTTCCTCGATGTCGGCGGCGGTGCGTCGAAGGAGAAGGTGACGGCGGCGTTCAAGATCATCACCAAGGATCCGGCGGTCAAAGGCATCCTGATCAACATCTTTGGCGGCATCATGAAGTGCGACATCATTGCCGAGGGCGTTATCGCAGCGGTCAAGGAAGTCGGCCTGCAAGTGCCGCTGGTGGTGCGGCTGGAAGGCACCAATGCCGAGCTCGGCAAGAAGATCATCAACGACAGCGGGCTCAACGTCGTCTCGGCCGATGACCTCGACGACGCGGCCAAGAAAATCGTGGCGGCGGTGAAGGGCTGACCTGGTGCCTCCGCACAAGATAAACCTGGTCGAGGCGGCGGATCAGAAGATCAAAAAGGTCTTCGATCCGCATATCGCCGGCGACGTCAACGACGCCCAGGTCAAGATCGCCAAGTTCGGCGATATCTTCGATTGGCACGCGCATGACAACGAGGACGAAGCCTTCCTGGTGCTGCGCGGCCGCATCGCCATCGATTTCCGCGACGGCACGGTGGAGCTTGGCAGCGGCGAGTTCATCGTCGTGCCGCGCGCCATTGAGCACCGGCCGCGCTCGCTGAGCGAACAGCCGGTGGTGCTGATGTTCGAGCCGGCGACGACGCTCAACACTGGCAACGCCAAGAGCGACCTCACAGTCGCCGATCTCAAGCGGCTTTAGGGAGCTTGTGCGGGGAAGAGAAATGAAGAACATCACTCTGGCGGTCGAAGACGAGGTTCTGGAGCAGGTCAAGCTGACGGCCGCTGAACAGGGCACGACCGTCGACGCCTTGGTGCGGGAGTTTTTCGCGACAGTGGCCGCGAAGCGCCATGCCAACGACGGGGCTCGGCAAGCCCTGCTTAGGCTTGCCTACGAGGCGTCAGGCGACATGGGCAGCAAGACTTGGAACCGGGCAGCTCTCCATGACCGCTGACTGCCGCCTCGACACGAACATTCTCGTCTGTGCCGCCATCGGACACGATTCCAAGCGCGCGGAGTATGGCGCAATCATCGCCGCCGCCGAGCGCCTTGGCGTCAAGACACTTTACACCGAAGACCTCAACCACGGGCAGGCCTACGGATCCGTGGTCGCCGTCAACCCCTTCCGCACTCACTGATCAGGTCTTTAAAAAATGTCCATTCTCGTCGACAAGAACACCAAGGTGCTCGTGCAGGGCCTGACCGGCAAGACCGGCACGTTCCATACCGAACAGGCGCTGGCCTATCACGGGACAAAAATGGTCGGCGGCATCCACCCCAAGAAGGGTGGCGAGACGTGGACCGGCGCCGCGGGCGAGAGCTTGCCGATCTTTTCCACAGTCGCTGAAGGCAAGGCGAAGACCGGCGCCAATGCATCTGTCGTCTATGTGCCGCCGGCAGGCGCCGCCGAGGCGATCCTGGAAGCGATCGAAGCCGAAATCCCGCTGATCATCTGCATCACCGAGGGCATCCCGGTGATCGACATGATCAAGGTCAAGGCGCGGCTCGACCGCTCGACATCGCGGCTGATCGGTCCCAACTGCCCCGGCGTCCTGACCCCCAACGAATGCAAGATCGGCATCATGCCCGGCAACATCTTCCGCAAGGGCTCGGTCGGCGTTGTTTCCCGCTCGGGAACGCTTACCTATGAGGCAGTGTTCCAGACCACCAATGTCGGTCTCGGCCAGACCACCGCCGTCGGCATCGGTGGCGACCCCGTCAAAGGCACTGAGTTCATCGACGTGCTGGAGATGTTCCTCGCCGACGACGAGACACAGTCGATCATCATGATCGGCGAGATCGGCGGCTCGGCCGAGGAAGACGCCGCGCAGTTCCTCAAGGACGAAGCCAAGCGTGGCCGCAAGAAGCCGATGGCCGGTTTCATCGCCGGGCGCACGGCCCCGGCCGGCCGCACCATGGGTCACGCAGGCGCAGTGATTTCCGGCGGCAAGGGCGGCGCCGAGGACAAGATCGCGGCGATGGAATCGGCCGGAATAAAGGTTTCGCCGTCGCCGGCTCGGCTCGGCACGACGCTGGTCGAAGCGATAAAAGGTTAAGGCAGTAAGGGAGTAGGGCAGTATGGGAGTAGGGGAATAGGAAGAACGGGACGAACGATGGCTAGTGCCTGGTTTTCCCTACTGCCCTACTCCCTTACTGCCCTACTCCCCTCCAAAACAGGAGACGGAGCCAGGCTCCGCGGAAAAAATGGCGAGACAAGATCAGGCCAACGACCAATTTTCGCTTACCTCTTTCCTCTATGGCGGCAATGCCGACTACATCGACGCGCTCTACGCCGCCTATGAGGACGATCCCGCTTCGGTCGACCCCGAATGGCAGGATTTCTTCGCGGCGCTGAAGGACGACGCCGGCGATGTCCGCAAGAATGCCAAGGGCGCCTCATGGGCCAAGCCCTCGTGGCCGCTGCAGGCCAATGGCGAACTGGTCTCGGCGCTCGACGGCGATTGGGGCATCGTCGAGAAGCACATCGAGAAGAAGGTCCAGAACAAGGCGGTGCTGAACGGCGTCGCCCTGTCCGACGCCGACGTCCATCAGGCGACGCGCGATTCCGTGCGCGCCATCATGATGATCCGCGCCTATCGCATGCGTGGCCATTTGCACGCCAATCTCGACCCGCTCGGCATCGCCAAGCTCGAGGATTACAACGAGCTGTCGCCGGAAAATTACGGCTTCACATCAGCCGACTACGACCGCCCGATCTTCCTCGACAATGTGCTCGGGCTCGAATTCGGCACCATCCGGCAGATGCTCGACATCCTGACCCGCACCTATTGCTCGACGCTCGGCGTCGAGTTCATGCATATTTCCGATCCCGAGGAGAAGGCCTGGATCCAGGCGCGCATCGAGGGCACCGACAAGGAGATCTCCTTCACCGCCGCCGGCAAGAAGGCGATCCTGCAGAAGCTGGTCGAGGCCGAAGGCTTCGAGCAGTTCATCGACGTCAAGTACAAGGGCACCAAGCGCTTCGGCCTCGACGGCGCCGAGGCGCTGATCCCGGCGCTGGAGCAGATCGTCAAGCGCGGCGGGCAGCTCGGCATGAAGGAGATCGTGCTCGGCATGGCGCATCGCGGCCGGCTGAACGTGCTCTCCCAAGTGATGGCCAAGCCGCACCGCGCCATCTTCCACGAGTTCAAGGGCGGCTCGGCTGCTCCCGACGAGGTCGAGGGCTCGGGCGACGTGAAGTACCATCTCGGTGCTTCGTCGGACCGCGAGTTCGACGGCAACAAGGTGCACCTGTCGCTGACCGCCAATCCCTCGCATCTGGAAATCGTCGATCCGGTGGTGATGGGCAAGGCGCGGGCCAAGCAGGACTCTCTGTTCGGCCGCAGCCGCGAGGAGATCGTGCCGCTGGAAGAGCGCGCCAAGGTGCTGCCGTTGCTCCTGCACGGCGACGCGGCCTTTGCCGGCCAGGGCGTGATTGCCGAAATCCTCGGCTTGTCCGGCTTGCGCGGCCACCGCGTCGCCGGCACGCTGCACTTCATCATCAACAACCAGATCGGCTTCACCACCAACCCGCGCTTCTCGCGCTCGTCGCCCTATCCGTCGGATGTCGCCAAGATGATCGAGGCGCCGATCTTCCACGTCAATGGCGACGATCCGGAAGCCGTGGTCCATGCCACCAAGGTGGCGATCGAATTCCGCATGAGGTTCCACAAGCCCGTCGTGGTCGACATGTTCTGCTACCGCCGCTTCGGCCACAATGAGGGCGACGAACCGGCCTTCACCCAGCCGATCATGTATCGCAACATTCGCAACCATAAGACGACGGTGCAGATCTATGCCGATCGGCTGATCGCCGAGGGTCACCTCAGCCAGGCCGAATTCGACAAGATGAAGGCCGAATGGCGGACACATCTCGAGCAGGAATTCGAGGTCGGCCAGCATTACAAGCCCAACAAGGCCGACTGGCTGGATGGCGCCTGGTCGGGCCTGCGCACAGCCGACAACCAGGACGAACAGCGGCGCGGCAAGACCGCCGTGCCGGTCAAGACGCTGAAGGAAATAGGCAAGAAGCTGACCGAGGTGCCGAAGGATTTCGGGGCGCACAAGACGATCCTGCGCTTTCTCGAGAATCGCCGCCAGGCGATCGAGTCGGGCGAAGGCATCGACTGGTCGACGGCCGAGGCGCTGGCTTTCGGCGCCATCCTGCTCGACGGCAATCCGGTCCGGCTGTCCGGACAGGATTCGGAGCGCGGCACATTCTCGCAACGCCACTCCGTGCTCTACGACCAGCGCGACGAGACACGCTACATCCCGCTCAACAATCTGTCGGCGGCGCAGGCCGGCTTCGAGGTCATCAACTCGATGCTGTCGGAAGAGGCCGTGCTCGGCTTCGAATACGGCTACAGCCTGGCCGAGCCGAAGGCGCTGACGCTTTGGGAAGCGCAGTTCGGCGATTTCGCCAATGGCGCCCAGGTGGTGTTCGACCAGTTCATCTCGTCGGGCGAGCGCAAGTGGCTCAGAATGTCGGGCCTCGTCTGCCTGCTGCCGCATGGCTATGAGGGTCAGGGGCCGGAGCATTCGTCGGCCAGGCTCGAGCGCTTCCTGCAGCTTTGCGCCGAAGACAACATGCAAGTGGCCTATTGCACGACGCCGGCCAACTACTTCCACATCCTGCGCCGGCAGTTGAAGCGGGATTTCCGCAAGCCGCTGATCCTGATGACGCCGAAGTCGCTGCTGCGCCACAAGCGGGCGGTGTCGACGCTGCCGGAGATGTCGGGCGAAAGCGCATTCCACCGGCTGTTGTGGGACGATGCCCAGCAGCTCCCCGGCCAGGCGATAAAGCTCACCAAGGATTCGAAGATCCGCCGCGTCGTGCTCTGCTCGGGCAAGGTCTATTACGACCTCTACGAGGAGCGCGAGAAGCGCGGCATCAACGACATCTATCTGCTGCGCGTCGAACAGCTCTATCCGTTCCCGGCCAAGGCGCTGATCACCGAACTGTCACGCTTCCGCAACGCCGAGATGGTGTGGTGCCAGGAGGAGCCCAAGAACATGGGCGCCTGGTCGTTCATCGATCCCTATCTGGAATGGGTGCTGGCGCATATCGACGCCAAGCACCAGCGGGTGCGCTATACCGGCCGGCCGGCCGCGGCGTCGCCGGCGACCGGGTTGATGTCGAAGCATCTCGCCCAGCTTGCCGCCTTGCTCGAAGACGCGCTCGGTGAATAGAACAGAGCTCGGCGAATAGAACAGAACCGACAGAAAAACGGACAGGCACAATGGCTACCGAAATCCGCGTCCCCACTCTTGGCGAATCCGTCACCGAGGCGACCATCGGCAAATGGTTCAAGAAGGTGGGCGACGCGATCGCCACCGACGAGCCGCTGGTCGAGCTCGAAACCGACAAGGTAACGGTCGAAGTGCCGGCCGCGGCAGCAGGAACGCTCAGCGAGATCGCCGTCAAGGAAGGCGAGACGGTCGAAGTCGGCGCTTTGCTCGGCATGATTTCGGCGGGCAACGGGGCAAAGGCGGCAGCACCCGAACCCGCGAAGTCGTCAACATCCGAACCGAAGCAGGACGCGGTATCGCAGGCCTCGGCGCCGACCGCCGCAGCCACCGTCAAGCAAGCCGCGGCCGAGACCGCCAAGATCGCCGGCGATGCCGGGCCGATCGAGGCGCGCGCGATGCCGCCGGCGCCAGCGGCGGCGAAGCTGCTGGCCGAAAGCAATCTCGCGGTCGACCAGATCTCGGGTTCCGGCAAGCGCGGCCAGGTGCTTAAGGGCGACGTGCTCGACGCGATCGCCAGGGGCGCTCCGTCGCAGCCGGCCGAGACGTTGAAGGCCCCTGCGCCGGTCGCCGCCCGCGCGCCGTCCTCGGCCGACGACGCGTCGCGCGAAGAGCGGGTGCGCATGACCAAGCTGCGGCAGACCATCGCCCGCCGCCTCAAGGAAGCGCAGTCGACTGCCGCCATGCTGACCACCTTCAACGAGGTGGACATGAGCGCGGTAATGGCGCTCAGGAGCAAATACAAGGACGTGTTCGAGAAGAAGCACGGCGTGAAGCTGGGCTTCATGGGCTTCTTCACCAAGGCCGTCACCCATGCGCTGAAGGAAATCCCTTCCGTCAATGCCGAGATCGACGGCACCGACATCATCTTCAAGAACTACGCCCATATCGGCGTCGCCGTCGGCACCGAAAAAGGCCTCGTCGTGCCTGTCGTGCGCGATGCCGACCAGATGGGAATAGCCGAGATCGAGAAAGATATCGGCAGGCTGGGCATCGCCGCGCGTGATGGCAAGCTGTCGGTCGCCGACATGCAGGGCGGCACGTTTACGATTTCGAACGGCGGCGTTTACGGATCGCTGATGTCGACGCCGATCCTCAACGCGCCGCAGTCGGGCATTCTGGGCATGCACAAGATCCAGGAGCGGCCGGTGGTGGTCGGCGGCCAGATCGTGATCCGGCCGATGATGTATCTGGCGCTCTCCTACGATCACCGCATCGTCGACGGCAAGGAAGCGGTGACCTTCCTGGTGCGGGTCAAGGAAAGCCTGGAGGATCCGGAACGGCTGGTGCTCGATCTCTAGGCCCGGTCGAGGTGAGCCGGAGAATGGATCTGCGCCACCGAATGAGTTCCTCTCGTTTGCACTCCGGAATGTTTTTCGCAGCTGTGCTCGCGGCCGGCATTGCGCAGACGGGATCGGCAGCCTTTGCCGCCTGCCCGCTCGAACTCGCCGTCTATGGCGATGCCGAAAGTGCGGCCGAGATCGATTTCAAGCCGACCGGGGGATCGGCTGTCGTCACCAACACCTTCAAGATGGTGCTCGATAACGATGTCGTTCTCGACGGGATCGTCATGTGGACGCAAGGCGTGGCGCGGCCGCATGGTTCGCTGATGTACAAATGCCCGACAGGCGACGTCACCGGCGACGAGCTCGCCGCCTGCACGCTGTGGGAGGGGGTCGTCTACAGTGCGGATGACAAGGGCAACATCGCTCTGTTGCCGGCGGAAGGGGTAGATGCTCCGAAGACCCTGATCTTTCCCGACCTCGGACCGTCGCTGCAGAGGTCGACCGCCTATGGCGCCAACGGGTTTTCAAAGGTGCCGTGGGATGTTTTTTCGTTGAAGGGCTGTCAGGAATGAGCGCGGCCAAAAAAGTGCTGCTGGTGACCGGCGGCGGCCGCGGCATCGGCGCTGCCACATCCAGGCTTGCCGTCACGGCTGGATACCGTGTTGCGATCAACTACGCATCGAATGAGGCTGCTGCCACGGCGCTTGTCGAGGCAATCGAACAGGCCGGCGGCGAAGCGCTGGCCATCAAGGGCGACGTTGGCAGCGAGGCCGATATCCAGGCGATGTTCGAGAGGATCGATCATGTCTTCGGGCCGCTCGATGCGCTCGTCAACAACGCTGGCGTGGTCGACCAGAGGGCGCGTGTCGACGAAATGAGCGGAGCACGGCTGGAGCGCATGATGCGCATCAACGTCATTGGCCCCATGCTCTGTGCCCGCGAAGCGGTGAAGCGCATGTCGACCAGCCATGGCGGCAACGGCGGCGCCATCGTCAATGTCTCCTCGATTGCAGCGAAAATTGGCGGGCCGGGCGAATATGTCGACTACGCTGCCTCGAAGGGCGCGATCGATTCTTTCACGATCGGCCTGGCGCGCGAGGTAGCCGGCGAAGGCATTCGCGTCAACGCGGTCAGTCCAGGGATTGTCGATACCGAAATTCATGCCTCCGGCGGACAGCCGGATCGCGTCGAGAGGATGCGTCACGGCGTGCCGATGCAAAGGGCGGGGACCACCGAAGAGGTCGCCGCGGCAATTCTCTGGCTCCTGTCGGACGGGGCGTCCTATACGACAGGCGCGAATTTGGAAGTGGGCGGCGGCCGCTAATCCCAGCCAAGGCTGAGTGCAGACCAGAAGGACAAATCATGGCTTATGACGTCGTTATCATAGGATCGGGACCAGGCGGCTATGTCTGCGCCATCAAGGCGGCGCAGCTCGGCCTGAAAACGGCGGTGGTCGAGAAGAACCCGACCTTCGGCGGCACCTGCCTCAATATCGGCTGCATCCCGTCCAAGGCGCTGCTGCATGCCTCCGAGATTTTTTCTGAGGCCGGCCACTCCTTTGACACACTCGGCGTCGAAATCAGCAAGCCGAAGCTCAATCTGGAAAAGATGATGGCGCACAAGGACGCGACAGTGGCGTCCAACGTCAACGGCGTCGCCTTCCTGTTCAAGAAGAACAAGATCGACAGCTTTCGCGGCACCGGCAAGGTCCTGTCTGCCGAAAGAGTGTCGGTGACCGGCGAGGACGGCAAGGTCGAGGAGATCGAGACCAGGAACATCGTCATCGCCACCGGCTCCGACGTCGCCGGCATTCCGGGGGTCAAGGTCGACATCGACGAGAAGGTAATCATATCGTCGACCGGCGCGTTGTCGCTGGACAAGGTGCCGGGCCACCTGGTGGTGGTCGGTGGCGGCGTCATCGGGCTGGAGCTCGGCTCGGTATGGGCGCGGCTCGGCGCCAAGGTGAGCGTCGTCGAGTTCCTCGACACCATTCTCGGCGGCATGGACGGCGAGGTCGCCAAACAGTTCCAGCGCATGCTGTCCAAGCAAGGCATCGAATTCAGGCTCGGCGCCAAGGTGACCGGTGTCGCCAAGGCCAAGAAGGGCGCCACCGTCACCTTCGAGCCGGTCAAGGGCGGCGCGGCCGAGACGATCGAGGCGGACGCGGTGCTGATCGCGACCGGACGCCGGGCCTATTCGGACGGTCTCGGGCTGAAGGAGGCCGGGGTCGAGGTCGACGAGCGCGGCCGGGTCAAGACCGACGGACGTCTCACGACCAATGTCCCTGGCATCTACGCCATCGGCGACGTCATCGCCGGGCCGATGCTCGCCCACAAGGCCGAGGACGAGGGCGTGGCGGTGGCCGAGATCATTGCCGGCCAGGCCGGCCATGTGAATTACGGGGTGATCCCGAACGTCGTCTACACCAGTCCGGAAATTGCCTCGGTGGGCAAGACAGAGGAAGAGCTGAAGGCGGCCAGCATCGACTACAAGGCCGGCAAGTTTCCGTTCAGCGCCAATGGCCGGGCGCGCGCCATGCTGCACACCGACGGCTTCGTGAAGATCCTGGCTGACAAGCAGAGCGATCGCGTGCTCGGCGTCCACATCGTCGGCTTCGGCGCCGGCGAGATGATCCACGAGGCGGCGGTGCTGATGGAGTTCGGCGGCTCGTCGGAAGATCTTGCCCGCACCTGCCACGCCCATCCGACGATGTCGGAAGCGGTGAAGGAAGCGGCACTGGCGACCTTCTTCAAGCCGATCCACATGTAGGCCTTCCCAAGGAACTCCGGCAGCCATCTGACGGCTCAAAACAAAAACGGCCCGCTTTTCAGCGGGCCGTTCGTATTTGAAGTCAGCAGCCGATCACTGCGGGGCTGGTGCGGGGGCCGGAGCAGGTGCTGGCTCTGCAGGAGCCGGAGCTGGCGCTGGTTCTGCTGGCGCCGGAGCGGGCGCTGGTTCTGCCGGCGCCGGGGCAGGTGCAGGCTCTGCAGGGGCCGGGGCAGGCGTTGGTTCAGCGGGCGCTGGCGCCGGGGCCGGCATGGTTGCAGCCGGCGGTTCACCAGGCTCTGGCGCCTCACCGCTTGTTCCAAAAATATAATAAGCAACGATGGCCAGGATAACGACGACCAGGGCAATCAGCCAGCCGGTGCTGCCGCCACCCGACTTGGGAGGGGGGGTCGGAGTGGTGTACGGGTCGTTTGGATTCGCCATAAAAGTGTCCTCCGTGGATGAAAAGTATCAATCAACACACATCAACGCGCAATCGTTGAACAGGTTTCACGCTAGGAATCGAAAACGCCGAAAACAGGGCATTCTTCGCCGGGAATCGTTTGTCTGCAAGCACTTTACTCGCAAAACTCACCGTGATCGAGCCAAATTAGACCTTTCGACCGTCCTGTACTGAGACAAACCTCCGGCGACTCGGGCAAAGCGTCGCCCCGAATCACGCCTTGCCGGGTCTGCAACTCGACCGTGCAACTCAGTCGACGGCAGTGACGGTGTAGCCGGCCTTGCGGAAATCCTCGACCAGGCCCTCCGCGCCAGGGAGGTGCAGGGCGCCGACCGCCATGAACACGTTGCCCTTGGCGAGGATCGGCCTGGCATGGTCGATCATCACCTTGTTGCGGCTGGTGATCATGATTTCCTCGAAGGCGGCATAGCTTGCTGAATCGTCTTCGTCGCCGGGAAGGACGGCACGAAACAGCGGCCAGAGCATCCCGGTGTCGCCGCGCTGGTAAAGCACGATCATGGTTTCATTGACGTCGTTCACCCTGTCGCCGAGCTTCAGGGTGTCGACGAGGCCCTTCATGTGAAACGCAAGCGGCAGCGAGGCCATCGCGCGAAGCTGGTCGGCGACGGTCTCCAACCCATCGACGGCCTTGCCTGAGGCTTTGGCGTCCTCTGCAAGCTTGATGTCGAGCACCGGCGTGCCGTCGGCCTGGCGGGCCAGTTCACAGGCCGGGAGCGCGACCATGGTCGACAGCATCCACGGCTTCATCTTGGCAACGCTCGCCGGTGGAATGCCGCGCGCGTCGAGCGCCTTGTTCACCGCCGCCGCATCGTCCGGCGACAGCAGCGAAGACAGCGTGGTGCTGTCGGTGAACATCATCAGTTCCGGCTCTTTCAGGAACGCCGCCATCATCTTCTGCTTGTCGAGCACCTCCGTGGTCTCGATGACGACAGTGTCGGCGGCGTCAAAGGCCTTTTGCGCGGCGGGCGGCAGCGTGGTCACGCGCGGGTCGGTCATGTGCATGGTGCCGAACAGGAAGGACGGACTTTCGCCCGCCTTTTCCAGTTTCCACAACAGGCCCTTGCCGTTCGGTGTCGCGGCCGCTTCCGTCTCGATCTTGCGGTAGGCGGCCGGGTTATCCTTCTGCAGGGCCGACAGCATGTCGGCGCCGGCGCAGACCTGGGTTTCAGCCCCTGGGGTTTCAGCGCGCGCCCTGCCGGCGGCGAGCAGCGCGATGACGAGGAAAGAGAGGAAAAACAGGACGTTCAGCGCGACGAGCAGCTTCAGCGAAGCAAAGGCAGTGCGGTCGGCGATAGCAATGACGCGTTTCATGGCTCGCTTTTAGAGACAAAGAACGGCGAAACGGTTAACCGGCGCGGCAAAATTGTCTCGGACATCGTTCCACGGCGCATACCCTGGCTGCAACTTGCGAAATCATGCGTCGGCTACGCCCGCGGGTGGGCCGCTTCATAGATTTCGAGCAGCCTCGCGGTGTCGACGCCGGTATAGATCTGCGTCGTCGACAGGCTGGCGTGGCCCAAAAGTTCCTGGATGGTGCGCAGGTCGCCGCCGCGCCCAAGCAGATGTGTGGCGAAGGAATGGCGCAACGCATGCGGCGTGGCGGTGTCCGGCAGATTGAGCGCCGAGCGCAGCTTGGCCATGTCGCGCTGGACAATGGCCGGGTTGAGCGGGCCGCCGCGGGCGCCGCGAAACAGCAGACCCTTTGGATCGAGATGATAGGGGCAGAGCCGGCGGTATTGGGCGATCGCCCGCAGCGCGATCGGCAGCACCGGCACCAGCCGCGTCTTGCCGCCCTTGCCGGTGACGCGCAGCACCGTTTCATCAGGCGACGACAGGTCGCCGCCGGACAGGCCGAGCGCCTCGGAAATGCGCAGGCCCGAGCCGTAGAGCAGCGTCAGCACGGCGGCGTTGCGGGCGGCGATCCACGGTTGCTCCGCCAGCTGGCCTTCCACCGAAACGACGTGTTTCGCATCGCTTGCCGTCAGCGGCTTGGGCAGCGACTTCGGCTGCCGCGGCGCGCGCAGTGCCGCAGCACCCGCCGCATTGACGAGGCCGCGCCGCTCCAGAAAGCGCAGCAGCGAGCGGATGCCAGCGAGCCCCCGCCCGAGCGTGCGGGCGCCGGCGCCTCCGGCACGGCGGGCAGCCAGAAAGCCGCGCAGATCGGCCGGGCGCAGATCGGCTATATCCGAAATGCCGGGCGAGCCGCCGCAATGGCCGGTCAGGAAGTGCAGGAACTGGCGCGTGTCGCGCTCATAGGCTTCCACGGTTTCCGGCGACAGCCGGCGTTCGCGCGCCAGCATCTTGAGCCAGCTTTCACGGGCCGCCTGAAGGTCTGGCTTGGCCGGGATGAGGAATTCCTGCATTGCGCTCTTCCGATATGCCGTTCTTCCATTTCCGGGCGATCTTCCGGCAGCCGGGTTAGGAAGCGGTGAAGAGCCGCGTCATTGAAATGACAAGAGCGTGGAGCTAGAGCAAGGCAAAGGATTTTTCCACCGATGACCAAACCGCAAAACCCTGTCCAGATGGCCGTGATCGGCGCCGCCCATGGCATCAAGGGCGAATTGCGCGTGAAAACCTTCACCGGCGATCCGCTGGCGCTGGCCGACTACGGGCCGCTCTATGCCAGGGACGGCCGCGCCTTCCAGATCGTCGACATCAGGCCGGCCAATAACGTCGTGGTGGTGCGCTTCAAAGGTATCAGCGACCGAAACGCTGCCGAGGCGCTCGCCGGCACGGAATTGTTCGTCGACCGCTCGATGCTGCCGGACGACGGCGAAGAGGACGAGTTCTATCATGCCGATCTCGTCGGGCTGGCGGTCCGGGACGATACCGGTGCTGACATCGGCAAGGTCGTCGCTGTGCATAATTTCGGCGGTGGCGATATCCTCGACGTGATATTGGCGGGGCGCAAAGGCGTGCTGATCCCGTTCACGCAGGCTGCCGTTCCTGACGTGTCGATCAAGGACGGTTTCGTCCGCATCGATCCGGCGGCGGCGGGCTTGATCGATGACGAAGACAGCGATGCCCCTGGCAGCGATGGTTTCGACCCGAAGGGCAGGCCGCGCGGGCCGAAGGACGCCGGGGGCAATCGGTGAGTTTTTCCGCCTCGGTGCTGACGCTCTATCCCGAAATGTTTCCCGGTGCACTCGGCGTGTCGCTGGCCGGCCGGGCGCTGGAGGCCGGCACATGGTCGCTGGAAGCAATCCAGATCCGCGATTTCGCCACCGATCGCCATCGCACCGTCGACGACACGCCGGCCGGCGGCGGCGCCGGCATGGTGATGCGCGCCGACGTTCTGGCCAAGGCGATCGACCATAGCTCGCCACCGGGCGATTCACGGCCACGGCTGCTGATGAGCCCGCGTGGAAAACCGCTGACGCAGGTGCGTGTGCGCGAACTGGCCGCGGGGCCGGGCGCGGTGATCGTCTGCGGACGCTTCGAAGGCGTCGACCAGCGGGTGATTGACGCGCGGGGGCTGGAGGAGGTCTCGGTCGGCGACTTCATCCTCTCCGGCGGCGAGCCGGCAGCGCTGGTGCTGCTCGACGCCGTGGTGCGGCTGTTGCCCGGCGTGATGGGCAATACGGTGTCGGGCGATGAAGAGAGCTTTGAAAACGGCCTGCTCGAACATCCGCACTACACGCGTCCGCAGGAATTCGAGGGCCGGCAAATCCCCGAGGTTCTCACCTCGGGCAATCATCAGAAGATCGCCGCGTGGCGACGCGCCGAATCGGAAAGATTGACGAAAGAGCGGCGGCCGGACCTGTTAGCCGCTCAGCCCTTGGTGAAGTAATAGAAGGCAAGAAACACGCCGACCCCGACGACGAAGCCACGCACGGCAATTTGCGGCACGCGCTTGGCGATCCAGACGCCGGCATAGCCGCCCAGCGCGCCGCCCGGTATCATGACGATCGCCTGCCGCCAGGCGATGACGTCGCCGGAGACGAAGACCAGGATGGCTACTGCCGCGATGACCACGGCCAGCAGGTTCTTCAGCGCGTTGAGGCGGTGATAGTCGCCGGCCTGGGTGAGGCCGAGCGTCGCCAGCATCATGACGCCCATGCCGGCGCCGAAGAAGCCGCCATAGACGGCGGTGGCGAACTGCGCCAGGGAACCGACCAGCGAACCCACCGCGGCCTGACGGCCCGGCTTGGGCGCCGGCTTCAGCCACGGCCCGGCGGCGAACAGCGCGGTTGCCGCGAGCAGCAGCCAGGGCACCAGGACGCGAAACGACGGATTGTCGAGCGCCAGAAGGATGAGCGCACCGGCCAGCGCGCCAAAAGCCGAGATAAGGCCGAGCAGCAACGCGGTGCGCCAGAAATGCTTGATGTCGGACCAGTAGGCGAGCGTCGAGGTGATGTAGCCGGGAAATTGCGTCAGCGACGAGGTGGCGTTGGCGACGATCGGCGGCAAGCCGACCAGCGACATGGCGCCGAAGGTTATGAATGTCCCGCCGCCGGCTATGGCGTTGACGGCGCCTGACAGAAAGCCCGCGAAAAAGAGCAGGGCCGCATCGAGAACTGGCATGGAGGGTGTTGCCGCCGGAGGAAAGTCACGTTCTGCCCGGCTTAAAAAGTTTGGGCCTTCAACGCAACCCCTGTGCCGGAAGATTGCGACGTTGACCAACGACCAAAAAAGAACGCGGCAAAGGCGTGACAAAGCGTCGAAATAGCTGTATGTGCGCGCCGAACCGGGAGAAAATCTGCCGGACCCGTCAACAATGACGGTGTAGTCGCCCCTGCCCGATGTTCTCGAACCCAGATGTTCTCGAACAAAGGGCATAGCCGAGCGGTCAATGGAACTGCAAGGCGAGTGTCGGACGCTCTGACTGTCGGAAGAACAAGAAGTGGATTTGTAGAGATGGATATCCTCCGTCAGCTCGAGGCCGAACAGGCCGCCAAGATCGAAGCCAAGCGCAAGCTTCCCGAATTCCAGCCCGGCGACACCGTACGCGTCCAGGTCCGCGTGACCGAAGGCACCCGCACCCGCGTCCAGGCCTATGAGGGCGTCGTCATCGCCCGCGCCGGCGCCGGTTTCCAGGAGAATTTCACCGTTCGCAAGATTTCCTACGGCGAAGGCGTGGAGCGCGTGTTCCCGGTCTTTTCGCCGATGGTCGAGGGCGTCGAGATCGTGCGCCGCGGCAAGGTGCGCCGCGCCAAGCTCTATTACCTGCGCGATCGTCGCGGCAAGTCGGCCCGCATTTCGGAAAACACCGGCGTGCGCGCCCGCAAGCTGAACGATGAGGAGCGCGATGCGCTGAACGCCGAGAAGGCCCGCATCGAGGCCGAGAAGGTGGCAGCCGCCCAGGCGCTGGCCGCCGAGAAGGCAGCGCAGGAAGCCGCCGAGAAGAAGGCCGCCGACGAGGCCGCCAAGGCCGAGGAAGCCGCTGCCGCCGAATAAGGCGAATTCAAAAACCATGTTTCGGAAAGGCGGCTTCGGCCGCCTTTTTTTGCCTCGCGGAATGGGTTTCGATTTTGCCGGGCCGCGTTCGGTGCGCAATCGAAACGGACCGTTCCGTAACGTTCTGAATGCATCGAATCCATTTTCGCGCGAAGCCGCATCAAGCCGGCTTGCAAGGCGCCTGCGGAAAGCTAAAGTCGGCGCCGGATTTCCTGCAAGCCTCGACCATGTCGAGGCCGTTCAAATGCTCGGGGTGTACCATGATCAAATCGAAACTGCTGTTGGCCGGCCTGTTGGCTCTGGTACTTGCGCCCGCCGCCGCCTTGGCGCAGGCGCTGCCCGATCTCGGCGGCAAGAAGGTGGTGGTGGTGACGGAAAACGCCTATCCGCCGCTGCAGTTCATCGACGCCAAGACCGGCAAGCAGATCGGCTGGGAATATGACGCGATGAACGAGATCGCCAAGCGGCTGAATTTCCAGGTCGAATACCAGAACACCTCCTGGGACGCGATGATCCAGGCAGTTTCCGACAACCAGTACAACATCGGCATGACCGGCATCACCATCAAGGACGATCGCAAGCAGAAGGTGGATTTCTCCGACCCCTATATGCGCTCGGAACAGTTCATGCTGGTGCGCGGCGACGAGAAGCGCTTCACCGACGCCAAGACGCTCGGCGCTTTCAAGGACGGGTTGATCGGTGCGCAAGCCGGCACCACGCCGTTCTACACCGCTGTCTACAGCGTGCTCGACGGCAATGAGCAGAACCCGCGCATAAAACTGTTCGAGACGTTCGGCGCCACGGTGCAGGCGCTGAAGACCGGCGACGTCGATGTCGTGCTGACCGACGGCACTGCCGGCAAGGGCTATGTCGAGGCGTCCAATGGCGGGCTGAAGCTGATCGGCGGACCACTCGGCACCGAGGAGTTCGGCTTTATTTTTCCGAAAGGCTCGGATCTGGTGAAACCGGTCAACGCAGCCATCGCCGCGCTGAAGGCCGACGGCACACTCGACGCGCTCAACAAGAAATGGTTCCTTGATTACAAGATGGGGCAGTAGGACTTTTGTCGCGGACGTTGCGGGACGCGCAGGAACTCGCGCTGACTCTGCGCCCGTGCACCCCCCTCTGTCCGGCAGGCCAGAGGAGGGTGGCCTGGCGCGACATTGGTTCGTCGGCGCGCCCTGATGGCAACGCCCGCAGCTTCAACCGCCAAATCCGATTTCCCGTGGTGGCTTGCCGTGGCGGCGGCGCTCGCCCTGGCAGCCGCTATCTTCATCGCCGCGAGCGACCTCTATGCCCAGGTTTTCGCGACCGTCGCCAAGGGCATCGGCATCACCGTGTTCGTCACAATGGTCGCCTTCGCGCTGGCCTCGGCAATCGGGCTCGCCATTGCGCTGATGGGGCTGTCGGGGTCGCGCTGGCTGCGCCAGATCGCGCGCTTTTATGTCGAGATCATTCGCGGCGTGCCAATGCTGGTGCTGTTGTTCTGGATCGCCTTCGCCGGCGCGCCGGCCTTCGTCGCGGGATGGAACGCGCTGACGGCGCCGCTGCAGAGCGCCGGCCTGTTCGGCGAGCTAATGATACGCGACGTATCGTTGCTATGGCGCGCCATCATGGCGCTGACCATCGGCTACTCGGCCTTCATCTCGGAGGTCTTCCGCGCCGGCATCGAGGCGGTCGAGAAGGGCCAGATCGAGGCCGCGAAGGCGCTGGGGCTGACGCGCACCCAGCGTTTTCGGCTGATCGTCTTTCCGCAGGCGATCCGCACCATCCTGCCGCCGCTCGGCAATGATTTCGTCGCCATGGTCAAGGATTCCTCGCTGGTCTCGGTGCTCGGCGTCGCCGACATCACCCAGATGGGCAAGATCTATGCAGCCGGCTCGTTCCGCTTCTTCGAGACCTATTCGATCGTCGCCTATATCTATCTCATCCTGACGGTCGGCCTGTCGCTGGCCCTGCGGGCGGTGGAGAAGCGGCTGCGCCGCCAAGATGAGCGATAGGCGGCAGGCGAGGACGGCGCTACCATGCGGCATATGTCCTGTGTCCGGAGAAAGCAGTGATCGTCGACAAAGCCAATGCGGCGCTGGATGCGGTCTATACGGCCGACACGCCGGAAGCGCTTGCCAAGGCCTACGCCGCCTGGGCTGCGACCTATGACAGCGAAACCGCCTCGCTCGGCTACCTCCTGCCGTTCCTGATCGCCGCCTGGGTGGCGCGCCATGTGCCGTCAGGCGAAGGGCCGCTGCTCGACGCCGGCTGCGGCACCGGCCTGTCGGGACCGTCGCTCAAGGCGCTGGGCTATGAGGACATCGCCGGGCTCGACCTGTCGGCTGAAATGCTGAAAATCGCCGGCAGCCGGCAGGCTTACAGCGAGCTGAAACAGGCGATGCTCGGCGATCCTCTGCCTTGGCCGGATGGGCATTTCCGCGCCTTCTTCTCGACCGGTGTGTTCACCATCAGCCATGCACCGGCCTCCGGCCTGCATGAACTGGTGCGCATCACCAGGAAGGGCGGCCACGCCATCTTCACCGTTCGCGACCAGGTTTTTGCGAGCGGCGGGTTTCAGGCGACGTTCGACGAACTGGAGCAGGCGAAAAAATGGCGGCCGGTCGAAGAAAGCCCGTGGTTCCGCTGCTATGCGATCGCCGAACCTGAGGCGCTGGTGAAGACATTTGTGTTCGAGGTGGTTTGAATACCGGTTTGCAGAACCCAGGTTCTGCGAACCCCGCCGCGATTGCCGAAAAGCCAAAACATTGGTATGAGCCACGCCATGGAACAGCTTTTTGGCGATCCGGCTTACAAGGGGTTCGTGCTGCAGGACAGAAAACGCCTGCCGTCACGGTTCTCGGCGCGCGTTTCCGGCGCTCTGACCAGCCGACTTCGCTGAGATATCCGGGCTAGGCCGTGTTTGCCGGCTAGCCGGCGCTAGTCGCTTCCCATTTTCATATCGACGGATTTACGCACATGAGCGCACCGCGCACCCTCTACGACAAGATATTCGACGACCATGTCGTCGACCGCCAGGACGACGGCACCTGCCTGCTCTATATCGACCGTCACCTCGTCCATGAAGTGACCAGCCCGCAAGCTTTCGAAGGCCTGCGCATGACCGGCAGAAAGGTCCGCCATCCGGAAAAGACGCTGGCCGTGGTCGATCACAATGTATCGACCTCGCCCGAGCGCAAGTTCGGCATCAAGAACGAGGAAAGCCGCATCCAGGTCGAGGCGCTGGCCAGGAACGCCAAGGATTTTGGCGTCGAATACTATTCCGAGAAGGATATCCGCCAGGGCATCGTCCACATCATCGGTCCGGAGCAGGGTTTTACGCTGCCTGGCATGACCATCGTCTGCGGCGACAGCCACACCTCGACGCATGGTGCTTTCGGCGCATTGGCGCACGGCATAGGCACGTCGGAAGTCGAGCATGTGCTGGCCACGCAGACACTGATCCAGCGCAAGGCCAAGAACATGCTGGTGCGCGTGGACGGCGTGCTGCCGGAAGGCGTCACCGCCAAGGACATTATTTTGGCGATCATCGGCGAGATCGGCACTGCCGGCGGCACCGGCTACGTCATCGAATATGCCGGCGAAGCGATCCGCGCGCTGTCCATGGAAGGCCGCATGACCATCTGCAACATGTCGATCGAGGGCGGTGCCCGGGCCGGCTTGATCGCGCCTGACGAGACAACCTTCGCCTATGTCAAGGACAAGCCGCGCGCGCCGAAGGGCGAGGCATGGGACGCCGCGCTCGCCTACTGGAAGACGCTGCAGTCCGACGAGGGCGCGCATTTCGACAAGGTGGTCGTGCTCGACGCGGCGAAACTGCCGCCGATCGTCTCCTGGGGCTCCTCGCCCGAGGACGTCGTCTCGGTCCAGGGCATCGTGCCGAACCCAGACGATATCACCGATGAGAACAAGCGTACGTCCAAGCAGCGCGCGCTCGACTATATGGGCCTGACCCCAGGCACCAAGATCACCGATATCGCGCTCGACCGCGTCTTCATCGGCTCCTGCACCAACGGCCGCATCGAGGATCTCCGCGCTGTCGCCAAGGTGGTCGAGGGCAAGAAAGTCAGCCCTCACGTCGATGCGATGATCGTGCCGGGCTCCGGTCTGGTCAAGGAGCAGGCGGAGGCCGAAGGTCTCGACAAGATCTTTGTCGCCGCTGGCTTCGACTGGCGCGAGCCGGGCTGCTCGATGTGCCTTGCCATGAACGACGACCGGCTGAAGCCGCATGAGCGCTGCGCCTCGACCTCGAACCGCAATTTCGAGGGCCGCCAGGGTTTTAAGGGCCGCACCCATCTGGTGTCGCCGGCGATGGCGGCGGCGGCGGCGATCGCTGGCCATTTCGTCGACGTCCGCGAGTGGAAATAACCCGCTGACGAGTTGCCAGAACCCGAACCGCGATGCGGTTCGGGTTCTCTTCACGCCGGGCGCCTGACGAATTCGTGGAATTGCTCACGGCGGCCGGGTTCATCCTTTGCCACCACGAGCGCCAGCTGCCGTTCGTCGAACAGCTTGAACCATTCGTCCCATTCGACCAGTTCGTAGCCGCCGGCGTTGGCCGGGCGTTCGGCCTGGTCCTGGTCCTGATAGGCATGCTGGCCGAAAACCAGCCTCAGCATGGCTTGCGTGCCTGTTTCGGGCGATACATCGACGATTGCCGGAAATCCGGCACGTGACGCGGCCCAAGAGCGAATTGCCTCGTGGTCGGTCAGCATGATCGTATCGGCCATGAAAGCGTCTCCATCGATTGCTGCTGGAAAACGCCGGTCGCGGTTTCAAGTTCCGTGCAGCGGCTTCATGGCAGCCTCGCGCATATTCGACTTTGCTTAACCGCTTGTTGGGGCTTGCGCGCTAAGATCTCTCTCACGGAAGCGTGGGGGTTCACGGTCCTTTGGACAACGGTCTGCTGACAGGGTTGCTCAACCCGACCATCGCGCTTGCGCTCGGCGCGGTGTTTCTCGTGCTGTGGTTTTATCAGCGTCACTGCCCCTATCTGGCTGTGCTCGCCGCCAGTTACTGGCTTTCGGCGGCCGGCTTCCTGCTGCAGTACTTCACCCTGCCCATCGGCATGGCGCCGACCAAACTGCTCTCCGTCACCTGCTTCACGATTGCCGCCAGTGGTCTCGCCGGCGCGATTGTGACACGCTATGGACGGCGCGTGCCCTTTGTTGCGATCGGCTTTCTGGCGAGCAGCGGCCTGGTCGCTTTTTGCTGGTTCATGTTCATCCAGCCCGATCTCACCTGGCGAATCCTGGCGATGAATTTCGCTTTCGGCGGGCTCAGCCTGGTTGTCGCTGCCGAACTGCGCGTGGTGCGCGACAGGGGCCCGACGGAAATGATGCTGTTCGTGCTGTCGCTGCTTTCCGGGCTGAATTTCGTCGCGCGCACCCTCGTTATCGTCATCGCGCATGGGCCCTACCAAAGCTATGACGGGTTCTATGCCTCGTCCTACTGGACGACGGCGCTGCTGTCGCATGCGCTGCTGTCGCTGCTCATCGCGCTTAGCCTGTTCTGCGCGGCTGCGCTCGACGTGATGAAAACGCTGAAGGCCGAGGCGTACACCGACCCGCTGTCGGGCCTGCTCAACCGGCGCGGCTTCGAGGAACGCGCCACGCATCTCCTGCGGCACTGCGCCACGGCCAAACTTCCGGTCGCGCTGGTGCTCGCCGACCTCGATCACTTCAAGGCAGTCAACGATCTGCACGGGCATGCGGCGGGTGATCGCGTGATCGCCGATTTCGCCGCCAAGCTTCGATCGGCTGCCGGCACCAGCTGCGTCGCCGGCCGAATCGGTGGCGAGGAGTTCGCCGTGCTTTTGCCGCTGAGCGACCTTGGCGCGGCAAGGCTGTTTGCTGAAGCCATTCGCACGGTCTATTCGGCAGGCAGCGTCGACGGGCTTCCGCTCGGCACAAGAGTAACGGCGAGCTTCGGCGTGGCGGCCCGCACCGGCGAGGAGGAGCTGGAGCCGCTGATGCGCCGCGCCGACGAGGCACTTTACAAGGCCAAACGGAACGGCCGCGACAGCGTGCGGCTATCCTATGAACGGTCGCCCCATGGACGGTCGGAAACGGCGCTGGTCGTGGAGCCGCTCAAAGCCGGCTGATCGTCCACGTCTAGAGCATTTGCAGCCAAGGGAATCGCTTGGCGCCGCAGAAATCGCGCCAAACAAACAAACAGCGCGGGGTGCGCGGTTCAATTCGAGCGCATTCCGTCCTACGCCCACGTTAACGCCTTTTTCGCCCGTTCGTGATTTGCTGTCGCAGGGAGTGTGAAAGACCACATGGGCGGCGGCGCAGAGTTCATCCTTGCAATCAACCTGCTCGTCGCCGGCCTGCTGGCGGCCGCCTTCATGACCATATCGTTCAACGACGCGGCGCGCGCGCCGGCGCGCTGGCTGGTCTTCGGTTATCTGCTCGGGATGGCCTATTTCGCCATCGAGTTCAGCATTCCGCTCTTCGACAATGCACGACCCGCAGTCGTCGCGGGCTTCGCCGTTTTCCTGGGCGCCACCATCGCCTTCAATGGCGGGCTTGCCCATAAATACGGCGTGGCGCCGCCTTGGGTGCCGATGCTCGTCTTCCTGTTTGCGGCCACCGTGGCCGTGTATTTCGTGCAGGATCTGCCGCGCCAGTCGCTTGCCCGCATGATGGCCTACCAGCTTCCCTATGCCGCCATGCAGTTCGTCGGCGTCGGCATCGTCTGGTCGTCAAGGCAAAGACGCGACTGGCTCGATCATGCGCTGATGGCCGTCCTGGCGGCCAGCGCCCTGCAATTCGTGAGCAAGCCGTTCATCGCCCATGCCATGGGCGGCTGGGGAGCCAATCCGCAGGCCTATCTGCAGAGCAACTACGCTCTGGTGTCGCAATCGCTTGGCACGGTGTTTGCCATGACAATCGCGCTTCTCATCCTGATCATTCTGGTCCGCGACGTGCTCACCGAAGCGACGTCGAAGTCGGAGACGGACACGCTGTCGAGGCTGCTCAACCGTGGCGGCTTCGAGCGTCATGCCGAGCTTGCGATGCGTGACGCCGTGCGCAGGGGTATTCCGGTCGCGCTGGTCATCGCCGACCTCGACCATTTCAAGAGCATCAACGACAGTTTCGGCCATGCATCCGGCGACAGGGTCATCGAGGCCTTTGCCGGCTTCCTGCGTGATGCGGCCGCCCAGCATCACGTCGCCGGCCGCATCGGTGGTGAGGAATTCGCCATCATCCTGCCGGGAACCAACCTCGCCGCCGCGCGGCTCTTCGCCGAAGGCACGCGCAGCGCTTTCGGGGCGTTGCCGATCGACTGTCTGCCGGCGAACCATCGTTGCACCGCCAGCTTCGGCGTTGCCGAGCTCCACCCGACTGAGAATTTTTCCGACCTGCTGCGGCGCGCCGACGAAGCGCTCTATCAAGCGAAGGGCAGCGGACGCAATTGCGTGCGGATCTCAATAGGATCAATCGCCGCCCGGCAGCCGGCTGTCGCCAATGCCGGGCCGAAGATCAGCGGCAGGGGCTAAGCTCCGGCATCTCGCCGTCGGAAAGCCCGTACATATAGCTGCGGCCCTTGACGAAAACCGGCGGCCTGTAGCAGTCGCGGCTGCTGACATCGTCTGGTTCGTCTTGATAGACGATTTTGGGCCGGCCGGCGCCGACGTAATCCGACATTTCCTTGGCCAATTCGCCCTCGCCAACGAGGATGCGCTTGTAGCCGGCGGCGCCCTCGATGACAAGATTGCCGAACGAATCGGCATAGACGCGGTCGCGCGTCCCGGCGCGTGCCGGCGCTGCGAAGCCGATGGCCACCGCCACCAGGACGATGGCCATCGAGAGGGGCGCCCGAAGGCGCGATCTGGCTGAATTCGAACGCATGGCGTCCCCCCATTTGTCAGAGGCCGAGTCTTGCTCGAATCATAAATTAACCTTTTCTTAACCATTGTTAAGAGGCCAGCCCTGTTGGCCGCCAGGTCTCGGCAAACATGGTTAATATCCGCGGCCATCTTTCGGCCATGCTTGCCGCCACCATCGCAGCCGGCGCCGAGCGCGACATCGGTGATCTTGGCAAAGCATCGCGGCTGGATTGACGCGCAGGGAGGCAGCATATGGCGTTAGGCCGGACGTTTCGGGTGACGCTGGCCCTTTGTCCATTGCTGACCACAATTGCCTGCGTGTCTCAGACCAATGCGCCGAATGCCGGAAATCCGCTAGCCGATTCACCGCAGCCGCGCACCGCGACCTATACTTGCGCCGACGGCGCCAGGATCACCATCGAAAATCTCGGCACTTCGGTGCGGGTGTTTGGCCCGGACGGCGCCAGCGAGGACCTGCCGGCCTCGCCAGCCAATCAAAACAGCCGCTTTGGCGCGGCGCGTCACGCAATCGTGATCGACGGGCGCGACGCGCTGGTGATGAAGGGCGGGAGGACGCCGCTGACCTGCAAGCGCTGAAAGTACGCTACGTTCCGGTTCTCGGAACCACTGTTTCAGCCACGGCCTGACCTGAATCTCAACATGCCCCAAGCCGTCGGACCGAAACCACATACCGCACTGCAGCGAACATTGCGCCGGCTTTGGGTCGCGCCCTAATCGATTGAAGCGAAACCCGGCCTTTTGTCAGACTAAATTAGGTTTTCGAAACGATTTTCCGGCTTTGACGCGGTGCAAAAAGAGCATTAGAAACCGGGCTGTCCAAAGTCGCAACCGGAAGCGGTAATGCCGCATTTCCACCTGGGGCTCCAGAGACGCCGAACTGGGGGAGCCATGAGCAAATCACCAGCCACCCGCGAATTTGCCAGACGTGAACGGCCGCTTTCGCCGCATCTGACCGTCTATCGACCGCCGATCACGATGACGATGTCGATCATCCATCGCATCACCGGCGGGGCGCTCTATTTCGGCACGCTGCTGGTCGCGCTGTGGCTGATGGCGGCGGCGAGCTCGCAATCCACCTTCGATGCCGTCAACTGGGCCTTCGGCTCGTGGCTGGGGCGGCTGGTGCTGTTGTTCTATACCTGGGCGCTGATGCACCACATGCTGGGCGGCGTGCGCCATCTGATCTGGGACACCGGGGCCGGTCTTGAAAAGGACACCGCCTCCAGGGTCGCCTGGGCGACGCTGGCCGGCTCGATCGTACTGACGCTGCTGATCTGGATCGCCGGTTACATGGCGCGGGGAGCCTGATCGTGAGCCACCACAACACCGACATGCGCACGCCGCTGGCCAAGGTCCGCGGCCTCGGCTCCGCCCGCGAGGGCACGGAGCATTTCTGGCGCCAGCGCCTCACGGCGATCGCCAACATTCCGCTGATCCTGTTCTTCGTCGGCTTTCTGATCGCGCTGAACGGCGCCGGCTATGCGCAAGTGCGCGCCGCACTTGCCAACCCGTTCGTGGCGCTGGTCCTGGCCCTGGTGCTGTTGTCCGG
This sequence comes from Mesorhizobium sp. WSM4816, assembly GCF_055811535.1. Classification (NCBI taxonomy): domain Bacteria; kingdom Pseudomonadati; phylum Pseudomonadota; class Alphaproteobacteria; order Hyphomicrobiales; family Phyllobacteriaceae; genus Mesorhizobium; species Mesorhizobium sp. WSM4816. The sequence continues at coordinate 54,920 of NZ_JBVVQR010000010.1, forward strand.
GCTCTACCATATGCGGCTCGGCATGCAGGCGATCATCGAGGATTATGTGCATGGCGAGGGCATGAGGCTGGCGCTGCTCGCCCTCAACACATTCTTTCCCGTAGTGGTCGGCGTCGCCTCGATCTTCGCCCTGCTCAAACTGGCATTTGGAGGCTGATATTTTGGCCAAGGACGCGAACAACGCCAACACGGCGTCCGCCTACAGCTATGTCGACCACAAATTCGACGTGGTTGTGGTCGGCGCCGGCGGCGCCGGCCTGCGCGCCACGCTCGGCATGGCCGAACAGGGTCTGCGCACCGCCTGCATCACCAAGGTTTTCCCGACGCGGTCGCACACTGTCGCCGCTCAGGGCGGCATCGCCGCCTCGCTGTCCAACATGGGCCCCGATTCCTGGCAGTGGCACATGTACGACACCGTGAAAGGATCGGACTGGCTCGGCGACGTCGACGCCATGGAATATCTGGTGCGCGAAGCACCCGCCGCCGTCTACGAGCTCGAGCATTACGGCGTGCCGTTCTCGCGCACCGAAGAGGGCAAGATCTACCAGCGGCCGTTCGGCGGCCATATGATGAATTTCGGCGACGGCCCGCCGGTGCAGCGCACCTGTGCGGCCGCGGACCGCACCGGCCACGCCATCCTGCACACGCTCTACGGCCAGTCGCTGAAGAACAACGCGCAGTTCTTCATCGAGTATTTCGCGCTCGACCTGATCATGGAGCCGGACGGCACCTGCACCGGCGTCGTCGCCTGGAACCTCGACGACGGCACCATCCACCGTTTTTCGGCAAAAATGGTGGTGCTGGCGACCGGCGGCTATGGCCGTGCTTATTTCTCGGCGACCTCGGCGCACACCTGCACCGGCGACGGCGGCGGCATGGCGGCGCGGGCCGGGCTGCCGCTGCAGGACATGGAATTCGTGCAGTTCCACCCGACCGGCATCTACGGCGCCGGCTGCCTGATCACCGAGGGCGCGCGCGGCGAAGGCGGCTATCTCGTCAATTCAGAAGGCGAGCGCTTCATGGAGCGCTATGCGCCGTCGGCCAAGGACCTTGCCTCGCGTGACGTGGTCTCGCGCTGCATGACGCTGGAGATTCGCGAGGGACGCGGCGTCGGCAAGAACAAGGACCATATTTTCCTCCACCTCGACCACCTCGATCCGGCCGTCTTGCACGAGCGGCTTCCGGGTATTTCGGAGTCGGCAAAGATCTTTGCCGGCGTCGACCTGACCAAGGAGCCGATCCCGGTGCTGCCGACGGTCCACTACAATATGGGCGGCGTGCCGACCAACTACTGGGGCGAGGTGCTCAACCCCACCGCCTTGAACCCGGACCAGGTGTCGCCCGGGCTGATGGCGGTCGGCGAAGCCGGCTGCGCCTCCGTCCACGGCGCCAACCGGCTGGGCTCCAACTCGCTGATCGATCTGGTGGTGTTCGGCCGCGCGGCGGCGATCCGGGCCGGCCAGGTGATCGACCGCAACGCGGCGATCCCGTCGCCCAACGAAGCCTCGATCGACAGGATCATGGACCGCTTCGACCGGCTGCGCCACGCCAACGGCTCGACGCCGACGGCGGTTTTGCGCGAAAAGATGCAGAAGGCGATGCAGGACGATGCGGCGGTGTTCCGCACCCAGGAATCGCTGCAAAGCGGCTGCAAGCGCATTTCGCAGATCTGGGGCGAGTTCAAGGACGTAAAAGTGTTCGACCGCTCGATGATCTGGAACTCCGACCTGGTCGAGACGCTGGAACTGGAAAACCTGATGGCCAACGCCATCACCACGGTCTACGCCGCCGGGGCGCGCAAGGAGAGCCGTGGCGCACATGCGCGAGAAGATTTTTCGGCGCGCGACGATGCGAACTGGCGCAAGCACACCCTGTCCCGGCTCAGCGAGGCCGGCGAGGTGTCGCTCAGCTATCGGCCGGTGCACACCGAGCCGCTGCTTAGCGAAGCAGACGGCGGCATCAACCTGGCCAAGATCGCGCCCAAGGCCAGGGTGTATTGATGATGGCCGCCGTAAACGGGACTCGGTCCGGGCTGAAACTCGTCATCCGAAAGGACCTGAGATAATGGTCGAACTCACCCTTCCGAAAAACTCGAAGATCAAGGCGGGAAAAACTTGGCCGAAGCCGGAGGGTGCGACCAATCTGCGGGAGTACCGCATCTACCGCTGGTCGCCGGACGATGACGGGAACCCGCGCATGGACACCTATTTCGTCGACATGGACGATTGCGGGCCGATGGTGCTCGACGCGCTGCTCTACATCAAGAACAAGATCGACCCTACGCTGACGCTGCGCCGCTCCTGCCGCGAGGGCATTTGCGGCTCCTGCGCCATGAATATCGACGGTTCCAACACGCTGGCCTGCACCAAGGGCTGCGACGACATTTCCGGCGCGATCAAGGTCTATCCGCTGCCGCATATGCCGGTGGTCAAGGACCTGGTGCCAGACCTCACCAATTTCTACGCCCAGCACGCTTCGATCGAGCCGTGGCTGAAGACGGTGTCGCCCGAACCGGCCAAGGAATGGCTGCAGAGCCATGAGGACCGCGAAAAGCTCGACGGGCTCTATGAATGCATCTTGTGCGCCTGCTGCTCGACCTCATGTCCGAGCTACTGGTGGAACGGCGACCGCTATCTCGGCCCGGCGACGCTGCTGCAGGCCTATCGCTGGCTGATCGATTCCCGGGACGAGGCCAAGGGCGAACGGCTCGACAATCTCGAAGACCCGTTCCGGCTCTATCGCTGCCACACCATCATGAACTGCGCCCAGACTTGTCCCAAGGGGCTGAACCCGGCCAAGGCGATCGCCGAGATCAAGAAGATGATGGTGGAGAGAAGGGTTTAGCTTCGGACGGGTTGCTGCAGGGATCATTTCGTCGGTAGTGATCCTTCGCGCCGGCGCTGTCCCGCCGACTTCAAAGGAAGCCGACCCATGACCGATACCGAACTCCCCATCCTCTCTCCCGTCGAAGCGCGCGTGCTCGGTTGCCTGATCGAAAAGAAGGAACTGACGCCCGACATCTACCCGCTGACGCTCAATGCGGCACTTGCCGCCGCCAACCAGAAGACGGCGCGCGAGCCGGTGATGTCGGTCGAGCTTGTCGAGGTGAGACGAGCGCTTGGCCAACTCGAGCACAAGGGGCTGGTCAGGCAGGTCTTTGCCTCGCGTGTCGAGCGCTACGAGCATGTCGTCGCGCAGCGCTTTTCGCTGACCTCGGCGCAGATTGCGCTGCTTGGGCTGCTGTTGCTGCGCGGTCCGCAGACCGCCTATGAATTGCTGGCGCGAGCTGAGCGCATGGCGCGGTTGCCCTCCATCGACGAACTTCGCAGCAATCTCGACCTGTTGATCGGACGCAAGCCGCCGCTCGTTCAGCAGATCGATCGTGGTCCCGGCCAGCGTGAGGACCGCTATGTGCATCTCCTGGGCGGGCCGGTGCAGCTGTCGGCTGCCGCAGCGCCCTTGCAAGCGCCTTCGCCGGCCTCGGATCTCGAAGCGCGCGTGCAGGCGCTCGAGGAGGAGGTTGCGCAGCTGCGCGCACGCATCGACGCGCTGACCGGCGACGGACGCTGATGACCTTTTGAGGCGTTCGAGGGACGTGAAGGATCGCTTACGCCCCACAAATGAAAACGCCGGCCCTGGAGCCGGCGTTTATCACCTCATGCCATCTGCTCAGCCGAGCTTGGCGTCGAGCGAAACCTTTATGGCGCCGAGCGCCTTCGAGACCGGGCATTCGGCCTTGGCCTTCTCGGCCAGCTCCTGGAACTTCGCCGCATCGATGCCCGGCACCTTGCCGACCACCGTGAGCGCGCTGCCGGTGATCCCCGTGCCAGGAACCAGCGTCACCACCGCCTTGGCGTCGAGTTCGTCGGCGGGGGTGCCGTTCTCGGCCAGGAAGTGAGAGAACTGCATGGCGTAGCAGCCGGCATGCGCCGCTGCGATCAGTTCCTCCGGATTGGTGCCGGCCTTGCCGCTTTCGTCCTCGAACCGCGCCTTGAACGAGTACGGCGTCCCTTTCAGGGCCGCGCTCTGCGTGTCGAGCGTGCCGTTGCCCTCTTTCAGATTGCCTTTCCAGACGGCGTTTGCGGTGCGGTCCATGAATTCCTCCTTGATTGTGGTGGCTGAGCCGTGATCGGCGTCTGGTCGACTATAGCGCGCGCGGGCACGAAGGCCACCCGTGCTTTCGCGCCAATGGCGACGCGTAAAAAAATCCGCGTGCAAAAAATGTCGACTTCCATCTGCCTCGGCCGTCCTGCGGGCGGCCACGGGTTTCGTGGCCGAATGGAGGACACCATGGATAATCTGTTTTCTGCTCACTGGAGAGACACTGGCCGAAAGGCGGCTGAACAGGAAGCCGACTGGTTGGCTCGGCAACCTTGCGGTTTCGGTCGACTGCTTGCTGCGGTCGCCATGATAGGGGTTGCGGTATCCCTTCTCGATTATGCAGCGGTCAAAAGCCCGGCTGGGACCTTGGTCGCCAACAGTTCGTCCCAACAAGGAAGATGAGAAATGAAATATGTTTGCCTGGTCTATGGTGAGGAAAAAGACCTTTACGCAATGAGCCCGGAAAGGCTGGCCAGGCTCGACGCCGACTCGCTGGCCTATGATAAATCGGTGGAGCAAAGCGGCCGGCTGATCATCGCGCAGGCGCTGCAATCGGTAAGAACGTCGAAAACCGTGCGCCGGCGCAAGGGCAAGCGGCTGATCACCGATGGTCCCTTCGCCGAGACCAAGGAGCAATTGCTCGGCTTCGTCATGATCGAGGCGGGGGATATCGACGAGGCGCTGGAGATTGCCGGCGGGATTCCGCTGGCCGAAATCGGCACGATCGAGGTCAGGGCGATCTACAGAGTACCGGGATCCTGAACATTATTCCGGTTGCGTCCGGCGGAATCGATTTCTTCGGCGGGCGCAACTTTTGCGTGTTGAAGCGAGACAGCACTTCTCCTATCGTCGCTGCGGTTGGGGGATTTCGGGCATGCATATACTGATTGCTGCAATTGGGCTGTTGGGAGTGGCGGCGTTCTGGTGGTATCGGATGAAGGCCATGAACGATGCGGCGCGCGAGGTCGCGGACGTCGTCGGGCGGGTGCAAGGCAACATTCGGCGCAAGAGGTTGCGCAATCAGGCGGCGCTCTCACCGCTGACGGCGATCGACGATCCGGTCGTGGCGGCCGCGACGCTGATCACCGCCATCATTTCCGAGAACGGCCCTGTCCTGCCGCAGCGCGAAGCCGTGATTCGGTCGGTGATTTCGGAGATTGCAGACGACAACAAGACCGATGAGGCCGTGGTCTACGCCAAATGGGCGGCGTCACAGATCGATGATGCCACGATCGTCATCGACAAACTGGCGCCGTTTCTGCGCGAACGTCTCGATGTGACTGAGCGAAACGATTTGTTGCAGATGGTGGACCGCGCGGCGCAGACTGGTGAGCAACCCCTAAAAATATCCGACCAAAGGATACTGCGGCTGCGCCAGAAACTCGGCTTCGAGGTCAACTAAAGGTGTGCTGATATTCAGGTGATGCCAGCCCGTCAGATGGGTTCAGATCGCCTCGCCCTTGAGCAGTTTCGGCGTGTCGCCGGACAGACCGGACGCCTGGCGGATGAAGAAATCCTTCAGCCGCGGCATGCGTTCGACGACGCCGAGGCCGATGTCGCGGACGGCGCGCAACGGGCCGATGTCGTTGGAAAACAGCCGGTTCAGGACATCGGTGGTGATGCCCATCTGCAGCGTGTCGAAGCGCCGCCACTGCTGGTAGCGTTCGAGCACGTCGAGCGCGCCGACATCCTGGCCGAGCCGGTCGGCCTCGACCACCACTTCGGCCAATGCCGCGACATCCTTGAAACCGAGATTGAGGCCCTGGCCGGCGATCGGGTGGATGCCGTGGGCGGCGTCGCCGGCGAGCGCAATGCGCGGCGCGACGAAATCGCGGGCGATCGTCAGGCCGAGCGGCCAGGCGCGCGGCTTGTCGGCGACGCGAATTTCGCCGAGCTTCAGGCCAAACCGCTGTTCCAGCTCGTGCTCGAAGACGAGGTCGTCGCCGTCGACCAGTTTTTCGGCATCTTCCGACCGCTCGACCCAGACGATCGACGAGCGGTGAGTGCCGTCGTTGTCCGACTTGAGCGGCAGCGTGGCGAACGGGCCGGCTGGCAGAAAATGCTCTTCGGCGCGGCCATTGTGCGGCCGTTCATGCGCGACGGTGCAGACGATGCCGGACTGGCCGTAGTCCCATTTCACCGTCTTGATGCCGGCCATGTCGCGCAGCTTCGAGTTGACGCCGTCGGCGGCGATCAGCAGCCGCGCCTTCAGCGTCGCGCCGTCGGCAAGATGCACGGTGATGCCGGCACCGTTGACGTCGAAGGCACTGACGGCGACGCCTTCGATGATGTCGATGCCGAGTGTTTCAGCGCGCCGGCGCAAGGCGCCGTTCAAATCCCTGTTGGCGACCATATGCGCAAACGCTTCGCCAGGCGCGACCTCGCCATCGAACGTGAGAAACACCGGGCGCAGCGGATCGGAAGCGCGCGAATCGGTGACGATCATCTCGGTGATCGCCTGCGCCTCGGAGGCGATTTCGGCCCAGACGCCGAGTTGGTCGAGCATGCGGCAAGCGGCAGCGGCGATCGCCGAGGCGCGGCCGTCCTTTTGCCAGATGCCGGCGGGCGCGGCGTCGACGACAGCGACCGCCAGGCTCGGTCGTGCCTGTTTCAGCGATACGGCGGCGGCAAGGCCGACATAGCCGGCGCCGGCGACCAGAATGTCGAGCGCGGTTCGGTTTTTTGCATCCGCCTTGTCGACCATGGCAAATTCCTTTCCGGCCAAATTCCTTTCCGGCCTTGACTGCCCGTCATTCCTGTCGGAAACCGCCATAACACTTTTGCGGCTTCTGAAGCTCGCTTCGAGTGAAACATCGAAATTAAGGCGAACTTCGGAATCAAAACGACACGAGGGCGCGAAACATGACGGCGGCCATGGACGAGCTTCTCGGCATTCTCGACCTCGAGCAGCTGGAACACAACCTGTACCGTGGTCGCAGCCCCAAACTCGACTGGCAGCGTGTCTTCGGCGGCCAGACCATCGCCCAGGCGCTGGTCGCAGCCCAGCGAACGGTCGAGCTCGAACGCCACGTGCATTCGCTGCACGGCTATTTCATGCGGCCGGGCGACACCAAGGTGCCGATCATCTACCAGGTCGACCGCATCCGCGACGGCGGCTCCTTCACCACGCGCCGTGTCGTGGCTGTCCAGCACGGCCAGGCGATCTTTTCGCTGGAAGCCTCGTTCCAGCAGGACGAGGTCGGTCTCGAGCACCAGGTGCCGATGCCGCTGGAGGTGCCGGCGCCCGACATATTGCTGTCGCAGCGCGAATTGATCGGCAAGTTCGGCGCGGCCGTGCCCGACGGCATCAGGCGCTACTGGGAGCGTGACCGGCCGATCGAGATGAAGCCGGTGATGCTGGAGCATTACACCAGCCGGGAGAAGCTGGAGCCGAAACAGAACATCTGGATCCGCACGACCGGCCCGGTTCCGGGCGATCGCGCCGCGCAGGCGGCCGTGCTTGCCTATCTTTCCGACATGACGCTGCTCGATACCTCGACCTTTGCGCATGGCCGCGCCATCTTCGATAGCGACATCCAGGCGGCGAGCCTCGATCACGCCATGTGGTTTCATCGCAGCCATGCGCTGGACGACTGGATGCTCTACACGCAGGACAGCCCGTCGACGCAAGGGTCGCGGGGGTTCACGCGCGGGTCGCTGTTTGCCCGCGACGGCACGTTGATCGCCTCGGTTGCCCAGGAAGGCCTGATCAGGCTGAAGCGGCCGCCCGCGGAATAGGCAATTTTGCAAAATTGCCTACTTTTTAATCAGCTGCGCTGCCGCGACTATGAACAGTCAGCCGACAAACCTTCCCCAAGTCGTTATTTAACAGCAGCTTAACACCCTGCTTCGGCAACTGGCACGGAGCTTGAATCCTAGCGGGCACTCTCCGGCTCTCATGGGGATCGGCGAAGTCGTGCAAACGCGGGGACCCGCAACAGTAAAGGGTGAAACCTTATGAAAATCGTGATGGCAATCATCAAGCCGTTCAAGCTCGACGAGGTGCGCGAAGCGCTCACCGCAGTCGGCATCCAGGGCCTGACCGTCACCGAAGTCAAAGGCTACGGGCGTCAGAAGGGACACACGGAAATCTATCGCGGGGCGGAATACGCGGTCAGCTTCCTGCCGAAGATCAAGATCGAAGTCGCGGTCGGCCTGGACATGGTCGACAAGGCCGTCGAAGCCATCACTGCGGCGGCCAAGACCGGTCAGATCGGCGACGGCAAGATCTTCGTTTTCGGCATCGACCAGGCGGTGCGCATTCGCACCGGCGAAACAGACACCGACGCGCTTTGAGCTGCGGAAACGTATTCCAATGGAGAGTTCAATGAATATTCCTTTTACTTTGAAGTCGGTGGCGCGCACCGCGCTGCTAGGCTCACTCGCTATCGCGGCGCTGGGCACGGTCGCCGCATTCGCGCAGGAAGCGGCGCCGGCCGCACCGGCCGCGCCAGCAGCGCCGGCCTTTACCGTCGACAAGGGCGACACGACGTGGATGATGATCTCCACCATCCTGGTGCTGCTGATGACCATTCCCGGCCTTGCCCTTTTCTACGGCGGCCTGGTTCGCGCCAAGAATATGCTGTCGGTGCTGATGCAGGTCTTCACCATCACCAGCGTGGTCATGATCGTCTGGGTTTTCTACGGCTACAGCCTTGCCTTCACCCCCGGCAACGCCTTCGTCGGCGGCCTTTCCAAGATGTTTCTCGCCGGCGTCGACGTGACGACGGTGTCGGAAACTTTTACCAAGGGCGTCGCCATTCCTGAACTGGTGTTCGTCATCTTCCAGATGAGCTTCGCCTGCATCACGCCTGCCCTGATCGTCGGCGCCTTCGCCGAACGCGTCAAGTTTTCGGCCGTGATCCTTTTCACCATACTGTGGGTCACATTCGTCTACTTCCCGATCGCGCATATGGTCTGGTTCTGGGGCGGTCCGAGCGCTTACAGCGACCCGTCGGGGCTCATCTTCAGCTTCGGCGCCATCGACTTCGCCGGCGGCACCGTCGTTCACATCAATGCGGGCATCGCCGGCCTCGTCGGCGCGCTGATGATCGGCAAGCGCATCGGCTACAACAAGGACGTCATGGCGCCGCATTCGATGACGCTGACCATGGTCGGCGCGTCGCTGCTGTGGGTCGGCTGGTTCGGCTTCAATGCCGGTTCGAACCTCGAAGCCAACGCCTATGCGGTGCTGGCCATGGTCAACACCTTCGTCGCCACAGCCGCGGCGGCAGTGACCTGGATCGTGCTTGAAACGCTGCTGCGCGGCAAAGCCTCCATGCTTGGCGCGGTTTCGGGCGCTGTTACCGGACTTGTCGCCGTCACGCCCGCCGCCGGCTTTGGCGGACCGATGGGCGTCATCGTGCTCGGCATCGTCGCCAGCTGCGTCTGCTACTTCTTCGTCTCGGTCGTGAAGAACAAGTTCGGCTACGACGACAGCCTCGATGTCTTCGGCATCCACTGCGTCGGCGGCATCATCGGCGCGCTCGGCACCGGCATCCTGGTCAACCCCGCCCTCGGCGGCGCCGGCATCGTCGATTATTCGACGGCCGACTTCGCCGCCGGCTATGCCGGCACGGCGACCCAGCTGTGGTCGCAGTTCAAGGGTGTCCTGGTAACCGTCCTGTGGTCGGGCATCGGCAGCGCCATCCTCTACAAGATCGTCGATATCATCGTAGGCTTGCGCCCGACAGCCGATGCAGAGCGCGAAGGGCTCGACCTCACCGCGCATGGCGAAGCGGCCTATCACCCGTAAGCCAGGCCACCTGTGGGTCTTGTCTGGGGCGGCCTCGGCCGCCCAACACCTTCCCTCCCGTCGTGACGCTCCCGAAAAGGGCTCACGCATTAAGGCCCGGACCGGTTCCGGGCCTCTTTTTTCGTGCGATGCCGCGCCAGTGGCATTCCAGGCTCGGTCACAATCGCTTGATCGGGCGCCTGATCGACCCTGGGCGATGAAACATCGGCCGGTCAGCGTGCCCGCCATTTGTGTGACCGGTTTCCACTCGGGGAGCGCCGGCACGCACCCATGGTTAATGCGGCCTTAACCTTCCCGCCGATAGTCTGGCATCCGAATCTGCCGGAGTGCGTCATGCGTCCGGCCAGTCCATGACAGACGGGGAACGACGAATGCATTCAGGGGCTTCAGCACCGCTTGCGCTGGCCGATACGGGGCACGGCATCCAGGCGTTCGCGCGGCGTCAGGTCGGTCGGCTGCTCGGCGCCGGCCTGTTTGCGCTGGTCGCCTTCGGCGTCGCCAGCCTCGCCACCTGGAACGTCGCCGACCCAAGCTTCTCCCATGCCACCGACAACATCGTCACCAACGCCATGGGCTATGTGGGCGCTGTCTTCTCCGACCTGGCCGTGCAGTTCTTCGGCCTTGCTGCGGTCGCGGCGCTGGTGCCGGCGGTGGTCTGGGGATTTCTGCTGTTTTCGGCGCGCGGCGTCGACAGGCTGCCGAAGCGCGGGCTCGCCTGGTTCGGCTACGCGGTGCTTGCCGCGGCCATGGCCGGCTGCGTGGTGCCGCCCAAGACCTGGCCGCTGCCGACCGGTCTCGGCGGCGTGTTCGGCGACATGGTGCTCAAGATTCCAGGCCTCGTCGTCGGCGGCTATCCGACCGGTCTCATCGCCAGCGTGCTCGCCGTGCTTCTGGCCGCGCCTGCACTGTGGCTGTTTGCCTACGGCTCGGCGCTGATTGCACGCAGGAACGGTTTCGCCGTCCTGGAGCAACCGGCCGCAGCCGATCCGAGGGACCAGGACGACCTGCTTTTCGACAATGACGAGGATGAGGGCGACGAGGGCATTCTGGCGCTAGGCGCGATCACGCATTGGTGGCTGTCGTTGCGGGCCTTTCTCCGCCGCCGCGCCGCCCGCCGCCGTGAGCGCGACGATTTCGAACCGGAGCCGCGCGCAAGCGCCTGGCGTCGCGCTGCCGAACGGGTCGAATCGGCCGAATTCGCCGAATCGCGGATGAGTGCCGATGGCCGCGCCCGCGTCGAGCCGGAATTCTTCGCCGCCATGGTCAACGACCGCAGCGCCTCGCTCGACGACGCCGATGTTTTTGACGATGACGATGACATGGATTTTGCGCCGGAGCCCGCGCGCAGCACTGCGCCCAATGCGAGGGTGCAGCCGTTCCGCTCCGATGCAGCCACCCGCGTCGCGGCGCCGGCGCCGCGGCCGGTTCCAGGCGCGCGTGTCCAGCGCGAAGCGCAGTCCTCGCTGATCGGCTCCGAACAATTCGAAATGCCGTCGCTGCATTTCCTGTCCGAGCCGAAGAACGTCGTGCGCGACGCCAGCCTGTCCAAGGACGCGTTGGAGCAGAATGCCCGCCTGCTCGAAGGCGTGCTGGAGGATTTCGGCGTCAAGGGCGAGATCATCCATGTCCGCCCCGGCCCGGTCGTCACGCTTTACGAGCTGGAGCCGGCGCCCGGCATCAAATCGTCGCGGGTCATCGGCCTGTCTGACGACATCGCCCGCTCGATGAGCGCGATCGCCTGCCGCGTCGCCGTGGTGCCGGGCCGCAACGCCATCGGCATCGAGCTACCGAACGCCAAGCGCGAGACCGTCTATCTCAGGGAAATCATGGCCAGCCGCGATTTCGAGACCACCAAGGCCAAGCTGGCGCTGGCGCTCGGCAAGACCATCAATGGCGAGGCGGTCATCGTCGACATCGCCAAGATGCCGCACGTGCTGGTCGCCGGCACCACCGGCTCGGGCAAGTCGGTCGCCATCAACACCATGATCCTGTCACTGCTCTACCGGCTGACGCCGCAGGACTGCCGGCTGATCATGATCGACCCGAAAATGCTGGAGCTCTCGGTCTATGACGGCATCCCGCATCTTTTGACGCCGGTCGTCACCGATCCGAAGAAGGCGGTGGTGGCGCTGAAATGGACCGTGCGCGAGATGGAGGACCGCTACCGCAAAATGTCGAAGGTCGGCGTCCGCAACATCGACGGTTTCAACGCGCGGGTGCAGCAGGCCGAGAAGAAGGGCGAAAAAATCTCGCGCACCGTGCAGACCGGCTTCGACCGGCAGACCGGCGAAGCGGTCTATGAGACGGAAAACCTCGATCTCGAGCCAATGCCCTACATCGTCGTCATCATCGACGAGATGGCCGATTTGATGATGGTCGCCGGCAAGGACATCGAAGGCGCGGTGCAGCGCCTGGCGCAGATGGCGCGCGCTGCCGGCATCCACGTCATCATGGCAACGCAGCGGCCGTCGGTCGACGTCATCACCGGCACGATCAAGGCCAACTTCCCGACCCGCATCTCCTTCCAGGTGACGTCGAAGATCGACAGCCGCACCATTCTGGGCGAACAGGGCGCCGAACAGCTGCTCGGCATGGGCGACATGCTCTACATGGCCGGCGGCGGCCGCATCCAGCGCGTGCACGGTCCCTTCGTTTCCGATGACGAGGTCGAGAAGATTGTCGCGCATCTGAAGCTGCAGGGCGTGCCGGAATATCTCGATGCCATTACCGAGGATGACGACGAGGACGACGATGAGCCGTCGGGCAAGGGTGGCTCGGGCGGTGGCGGCGGCAATTTCGAGGATTCCGACGATCCCTACGACCAGGCGGTTGCGGTGGTGCTGCGTGACGGCAAAGCCTCGACCAGCTACATCCAGCGCCGGCTCGGCATCGGCTACAACCGCGCCGCCTCTATCATCGAGAAGATGGAGAAGGAAGGCATTGTCGGCCCGGCCAACCATGCCGGAAAACGCGAAATTCTGGTGCCGACAGAGGACGACAAGTTCTGATCCGCCCGCCAAGCCGACAGGATTTTCGCGGCTGCAACCTGACGGCAGCAACTTTGAACCTTCTGGCGCGTTTGCAACGACCAAGCGCTGTTCGGCCGCCAAACTTAAGCCCAACTGGGGGGCCAAACACTGCGACAACAGATGAATCAGACGAGAGTAACCGGCATGAAAAACTCTTCTTTCGCCACGATCAGCGATTTTGCCCCGACCCGCCGCCAACTGCTTGGCCTCGGGTTGGTCCTGGCCGGCGCCGCGGCCATCAATGTCGTGCCCGGGGTCCAGTTGCTGGCGTCGGCGCAAGCGGCGGTGCCAGCCACCGCGCAGAAGATCGCCGACCATTTTTCCTCGGTCAAATCGATGGCCGGCGAATTCGTGCAGTTCGGACCCAAGGGCGAGCAGACCGGCGGCAAGTTCTTTCTGGAACGGCCGGGCAAGATACGCTTCAACTATGATGGGACGTCGAATTTCCGGGTGATTTCCGACGGCAAGTCGGTGGTCATCCTCAACAAGCGGCTGAAAACGTCCGATCTCTACCCATTGTCTAAAACGCCGCTCAAGCTGCTGCTCGACACCAGGATCGACCTCTCCGGCGGCCGCGTCAAAAGCGTCAAGGAAGAGAACGACGTCACCACCATCCAACTCGCCGACAAATCGGTGTTCGGCAGTTCGAAGATCACCATGATGTTCGATCCGAAAACCTACGAATTGCGCCAATGGACGATCACCGACGCGCAAGGCAAGGACACGACGGTGATGATCTTCAACGTCAGGGAAGGCGTAAGCTTCGCCCCCGACACCTTTGCCATCGACTACACGGCCAACCGCGAACTGAACACCAGGTCGCGGTAGGATCCGCTGTTATTCAGGTGAGGCCGGCCTGCGAATGGCGGTTTCCTGCGCTTCCGGTGCTCACGTACTTTAAGTACGCTCCGCTCCGGTTCTCGGAACCCACCATTCTCGACTCGGCCTGACCTGAATCTCAGCGAATCCTGGTGCCAGCCCGGGGGGGGGGGGGGGGGGGGGGGGGGGGGGTTTTTTGGGGGGGGGGGGGGGGGGAGGGAGGGGGAAGGGTGGGGGTTGGGGTTTTTTTGGATGAATTGAAAAAAAAATGGTGGGGGGGGGGTGGT